>JAMCVT010000141.1 GCA_023475565.1 Actinomycetota bacterium | reverse complement strand
CTCTTGGCTATATGTCCCCGGTAGAATATGAACAGGCTTTTTATGAAAGAGTAGCATAAAAATGTAAATCTACAAAAACGGTCGAATAAGCTCTGTTTCCTGTGTCTATTCTTTCGGGGGAAGCTCAGTCCTGCAAAGGCAGATAAACTACTGTCTTTTGACCGGAGAGTTAATCAAAATTATACATGGAGAATGTGATTATGCGAGTGGTGCTGGGCATAACCGGGGCCTCGGGGGCAGCCTACGGGCTGTCGGTACTGGAGGAAATGAGCAGGCTGGATATTGAAACCCACCTTATTATAAGCAGGTGGGCCAGGGAAACCATTGCCGCAGAGACCGATCACACCCCAGAGTCGGTAACCTTCATGGCCGCCAGGCACTACCCCATTGAGGACATGACCGCCGGCCCGGCCAGCGGTTCCTTCAGGCACAATGGAATGGTCATCGCCCCCTGCAGCATGAAGACACTGGCCGCCATCGCCTCGGGCTATACCGACAACCTCATCACCAGGGCCGCCGACGTTACCATAAAGGAAAGGCGCCCCCTGGTCCTTCTGGTTCGGGAAACGCCTTTAAGTCCCATACACCTTGAAAATATGCTGAAGCTGTCCCGGCTGGGAGTGATCATTATGCCCCCGGTGCCCGCCCTCTACAACCGGCCGCAAACGGTGCGGGACATACTGAAACACACCACGGGCAGGGTGCTGGACTGCCTCGGCATTGAGAACGACCTCACCCCCCGCTGGGGGGAATAAAATAGCAGGCACTACTTTCCGGTAGGAATACAGAAGCCAGAAGCCAGGAGCCAGAATAAAAAACATTTTTGCATATCCTCAAAATAGCAGAACGGCGTCCAAAACGCCGTTCTTTAACTTATCAAACCTTCACAAACTTCTGGCTTCTGACTTCTGGCTCCTGGCTCCTGACCGAAAAGTAATACCCTTTAGCCAATTAGATCCACTTTCTGAGTCTGAACACAAAAAACATCCACAGCGACACCCCAAACAGCCCTACCGTAATGGCCAGGGTGGAGGTGCTGGACTGCTGGGCCGGAAGGGGCACGTTCATCCCGAAAAATCCGGTTAAAAAGGTAAGGGGCATGAAGATGGTGGATATCACCGTAAGGATTCTCATTGTTTCATTGGTCCTGGCGCTGATGATAGAGTCATAAGTGGCCAGGGCGCCGTCCACCAGGTCCCGGAAGCTGTCAATGGAGTCAATGATGCGCTCTATATGGTCTACCAGGTCAAGGTAGTAGGGGATATTGTCCTCGCTTATCTTAAAGGTGTAATGGCCGCTCCCCGACATGAATATCCTCTTCTGGGGAGTTATGGCCCGCCTCATGGCCAGGGTGGTTCTTTTCAGGCTCAGGAACTCCTCGGTTATCTCCCTGGTGGGCTCGCTGTACAGGTCGTCCTCCAGTTCCTCGACCCGCTCGTTAATACGGTTAATTACCGGGAAATACATGTCGGTGATGCCGTCCAGTATGGTGTAAAGAAAAAAGTCGGGCCCCTTTCTCATTACTTCCAGCTTGTTGTTGGACAGGCACTCCCGGGCTACTCTTCCCAGTGTGGGCAGGGTCCGCTTGTGCAGGGTCACCACATAGTTGCTGCCCAGATATACGTTAAGCTGCTCCAGGGCTATTTCCTCGTCGCTTTCTTCCTCATATCTCAGGGCATGCAGGGTGAAAAAGTAATAGTCCTCGTAATTGTCCACCTTGGCCCGGGGGCTGTAGTGAAGGCAGTCCTCCACCGAAAGGGTGTGAAAATCGAATATCCGGGCAACCTGGTTGGCCTCTGCCTCAGAAAAATTGAAAAGATCTACCCACAAAAGGCTTTCAGTGTTTTCCAGCAGGTCCTTCTTCTTTAGATCAACATCATGAATTATGCGGCCCACTGAAGAATCAAAAAAATAAGTCTTGATCATCTATCTCACCTCCAGGGCACTACTTAATTTAAGTAAGCATACCCCGCGCCTGTGAGCGTAATGCCTCCATGGAAAGGCGCAGGATGGTTCTTTTCAGTTTTTTACCGCTTCGTCGATAGCAGCCGTCCATCCCGATCACCTCCCGGACAATTCAAAAGTTACCCGATAAAAAAGCAAAAAGCCTGTCGTGACAAATCAGAAGGACGCCAGGCCTTAATAAAAAAGTCCGCCTTCTTCACTCGTACAAGCTTTGGCACTGAACAGCTAGGGATAATACAACAACACCCAGCCGCATTAAGTAAAACCTTAATCCGGTAGTACCTGTTAACCCGTTACCGTCTCTCGACGTTTCCGGGCAGCGGCATATGTCTGCGCAGAAGCCTCACCTAACGAAGATGCACTTATGCTCTTTTCATGATTAGAATAGCACATCGATAACTTTAATACAAGCCGTATATTTCAAGGTTATTCAGACAAATACCCTAAGCTTTTAAGGTAATTCTCCCTGTTTCGCCAGTCGGCCTTTACCTTTACCCACAGTTCCAGGAAGATTTTCGACCCGAAAAGCGCCTCCATTTCCTCCCTGGCCCTTTTCCCCACTTCTTTGAGCATGCTGCCGTTTTTTCCGATAAGTATCCCTTTCTGGGACTCCCTTTCGGTATATATAACGGCCCTGACGGCCACCACATCATTGGGCCTTTTTTCTACTTCCTCCACATCCACCGTTACTGAGTGGGGTATTTCCCGGGAGGTCAGGTGAAGCACCTTTTCCCTTATTATTTCGGACATTATAAACCTCTCGGGCTTATCGGTGACCATCCCGTCCGGATAATATTTAGGCCCCTCGGGAAGGTACCCTGTTACTGCATCCACCAGAATGTCCACGTTCTCGCCCCTGAGGGCGGAAACGGGGATTATTTCCGAAAAGTCATAAAGGTGCCGGAAGCTCTCAATGCAGGGCAGCAGAACATTTTTGTCCACCAGGTCAATCTTGTTCAGCACCAGTATAACCGGAGTTTTTATCCTGCCAAACTGATCTATTATGTACCTGTCCCCGGTTCCCGGCCGGCCGGCCTCAGTCAGAAAGAGGACCACGTCAACCTCTCCCAGAGTGTTAAGGGCCAGTTCCACCATATGCTCCCCCAGCCTGTGCCTGGGCTTGTGAATGCCCGGGGTGTCCAGAAAAACCAGCTGGGCGCCGTCTCTGTTCAGCACGGAATGTATCTTGTGCCTGGTGGTCTGCGGCTTATCAGACATGATAGCCACTTTTTGCCCCACCAGCCGGTTTACCAGGGTGGACTTACCCACGTTGGGCCTCCCCACAATGGCTACAAACCCGGATTTAAACCTGTTCTTCTCGGCCATTTAACCCACCCCACCAACGCTACAATAATATATCGAGGACACTCCGATCGGGGACATTCCTGTCTTCAAAGGAACGCTATTACTTCAGCAGGTGTGTCCCCTTTCATTGTTTGGAGTGTCCCCATTCCGCTCAGGTCACAGGCTGAAGAAGCCCGGCAAAAGATCGGAAACAGTTTTAACCTTATATTCTCCCCTGTGGTTGCACATATATACCTTTATTGACCCGCCGAACTCAGCCAGCACCTGCCGGCAGGCCCCGCACGGCGAGCAGAAATCCCCGCTGCCGCACGCCACCGCTATAGCGGCGAAATCCTTTTGCCCCTCACTGACAGCCTTGAAAACCGCCACCCTCTCGGCACAGCAGGTCAGGCCGTAAGATGCGTTTTCAATATTGCAGCCGGTATATATTTCGCCCCCGGAGGTCATCAGGGCCGCTCCCACCTTAAAGCCCGAATAGGGCGCGTAGGCGCTGTCCCTGGCAGAAAGGGCTATCTTCACAAGTTTTTCAGCGGCATTACCGTTTTCCACCCCTGCACACTCCTTTAATATTAACTCATTTTATTATGTGAGGCAAAAGTACCAGCGCCCCTACAACGGCCGAAAAAAAAGCGGCCAGCAAAACGGCTCCGGCCGCCGCGTCCTTGGCCATTCGCGCCAGGGGGTGGTATCCCCCGGTAACCATATCCACCACCTTTTCAATGGCGGAATTTATCGTTTCGGCCACCATGACCAGAGCCACGGCCAGAACAATCACGGCGGTTTCAGCAGGGCTCAGCCCAAACCAAACGGCCGCCGCAAGCACAGCCACAGCAGCCGCCAGGTGTATCTTCATATTTCTCTGGGTGGCCGCCACCCATACTATCCCCCTGAAGGCATAAACAAATGAGCCCAGAAAGGAGGAATTTTTGTAAAAGCCATTTCCTTTCATAAAGGGAACCTATCCTTTCCCCATGCCTAGCGCCCCCAGCGCAGCCTCTTCCTTATCCCTCATGGCGGCCCGGCCAACCTCGTCATCATGATCGTAACCCAGGAGGTGCAGCACTCCGTGGGCGGTAAGGTAGGCCAGTTCGCGCCCCAGGCCGTGCCCGTACTCCTCTCCCTGCCGCACCGCCGTGGGCAGAGATATGACCACATCACCCAAAAGGTCCTCTTCCCCGGCATCAGGCATGGGGTCTCCCTCGTTAAGGGCAAAGGACAATACGTCGGTGGAACTGTCAATGCCGCGGTACCTGCTGTTTAAATCCCTTATATAAGAGTCGCCGGTGATAAGAACACTGACCTCGGCGCCCTCACGGCAGCCCTCCGAGGCCATCACCGCCAGGGCCACCCTCTCCACCAGGCCTTCAAGGTCACCGTTAAACGGAACCTCCTCCTGCATATTGCTTATTATGACTTCCATGCTTGGATTTTCTCCTTTCCATTTCCTTGGTAAGATCGGGATACTCTACCCGGGAATGGAATATTCCGCTCAATACCTTCATGAAAGAGTCAGTTATTTTGTCCAGGTCTTTGAAGGTAAGGTCACACTCGTCGAGCTGGCCGTCCATCAATTTATCCCTTAAAATTTTTCTCACCAGATTTTCCACCCTGCCGTGGGTCCGGTTGTGCATGGACCGCACCGCCGCCTCCACCGAGTCGGCCAGCATAACGATGGCTGCCTCCTTGGTCTGGGGCTTGGGTCCCTCGTACCGGAACTCGTCCTCGTTTATATTATCCCCGCCGGCCTCCCTGGCCTTATGGAAAAAATATGTCACCAGGCTGGACCCGTGGTGCTGCTCTACAATATCCACAATGGCCTGGGGAAGCTTGTGTTCCCGGGCCAGTTCCAAACCGTCCCTGATATGGGAGGTCAGTATAAGTGTGCTCAGGGTGGGAGCAATTTTATCATGGGGATTATCGCTGGACAGTTGATTTTCGATAAAGAAGTACGGTCTCTTTATCTTCCCTATATCGTGGTAGTAGGCCGCCACCCTGACCAGGAGGCTTTCTCCCCCCACCGCCTCGGCGGCGGACTCGGCCAGGTTGCCCACCAGTATGCTGTGGTGGTAGGTGCCGGGGGCCTCGGTAAGCAGTCTTTTCAGCAGAGGGTTGCTGGGGTGCGACAGCTCCAGAAGCCTCACCGATGAAGTTATGCCGAAGGCGTTCTCAAGGTAAGGCAAAGACCCGTTGGTAAGTATAGAAGACAATATTCCGTTGGTAACACCCAGTATGAGGGCCGAGCTTAGTATCAGCCCCGGGGAAATGCTGCCCAGTATCCCCATTATGACTATGGCCACCATGGTGGCGGCGCTGGTGTAAAACCCCGCCCTGGCCAGGTCTCCCCGCTGGCTGAGCTTGCTCACGCTGTATACCCCGGTGAAGCCTCCCACCAGCCCGACTATGCCGAAATTGACCCCTCCGGCCATCAGCGCCAGCAAAAAGCTTATTATGCTTACCACCAGCACCGCCAGCCGGGAGTCTATCAGTATGGCAATGAGCATGCCCGCCGCCCCGGTAGGCACCATGTAGCCCATAAGCGCCCCGAACTGCGGCGACTTGGTCAGCTCAATGGCCAGTATGCCCTTGGCCACAGCCATAATAACCACCACTATTATTCCCAGGAGATAAAGAACCCCGGCATCCCGGTATATTTCCCGGCACTGCTGGTAAAGGTAAAAAAGGACAACCACCATTAATAGCGCCACCAAAAGGGCGTTACCCGTAATAGTCCTCCATTGAATGCCGCCCTTCGACAGGCCAAGGGCCTCCAGTTTCTGGAGCTGGTCAGAGGTGACCACATCTCCCACGCCGATGATCTTTTCCTTGTACTGTATGGTTACCATTACCGGGTGGACCGAGTCCCGGGCTGCTGACTTCAGGAGCTTGGTCTTTTCCTCATTGTAAAACATATTGGGCTGCATGAAGTACTTCACCAGCCCCTGGCCCAGGTCTAAATACGCCTTGGGCAGCTTCTGGGCCGATATTTTCTGGTTTATCTGACCAACCACGTCTTTTAGGCTCTCATTGGTAACACCGTTTTCAGAGCTCATAGCCGCAGAAACACCGGCGTAAATTGCCTTGGACAGCTGTTCCAGCACCTTGGGGTTAGGAGCGGCCAGTTGCCGGGCAGTTCCCTCCGGAAGTTCAAAGGGTACTGACTTGACAATCCTGCCGGCCTTCTCCTCATCATTAAGCCCTGTTTCCCGCTGTATATCATCCACCTGGCTGATTACGGCGGTTATGTCTTTTATTACGGCGGGCTCCACATCCGCATTGCGGTTATACTGGGGGGTTATGCCTTCTTCGGCCAGCATCTTCTTTTCGCTGGTCTTTTCCCTGTCCTCGTAGACCACGGTCTTCGGGGCGAATATATCCTCCCAGGAAACCTCGCCCTGATGAAGGTCCACCTTGTCCGGCACCAAATCCGCAGAGATCAATAATGTCAGCAACAAAAAAAACAGCACCGCAGCACTGCCCCTGCGAAACTTCCTTTTTTTCATGAGAAAACTGAAACCGCCCGCCAATTTACTTTTTATGGAATTAAATGATTGCATATTTTTTACTCCCGGCTTATATTTCACGGCCCTTTTCATCATACGCCCTGACGATGTCCTGGACCAGCGGGTGGCGGACAATGTCCTCCCCCGTCAGATAGTGAAACACAATCCCGCTTATATCCGCCAATACCTTCCGGGCATTGACAAGACCTGAAACCTGCCCCCTGGGCAGGTCAATCTGTGTGATATCTCCGGTTATAACTGCCTTGGACCCGAAACCCAGCCTGGTCAGGAACATTTTCATCTGCTCCGCGGTGGTGTTTTGAGCCTCATCCAGTATTATAAAAGCATCGTCAAGGGTTCTGCCCCTCATGTAGGCCAGAGGGGCAATCTCAATAATCCCCCTTTCGAGGTACTTCTGGGTGTGATCCATCCCCAGCACATCGTAAAGGGCGTCATACAGCGGCCTCAGGTACGGGTCCACCTTCTCCTGCAGGTCCCCGGGCAGAAAGCCCAACTTCTCCCCGGCCTCCACCGCCGGCCTGGTCAGCACAAGCCTGTTCACTTCCTTATTGCGCAGCGCCCGTATGGCCATAACCACCGCCAGGTAGCTCTTGCCGGTGCCGGCGGGACCTATGGAAAAAACAACATCGTTCTTTTTGATGGCTTCCAGGTACAGCTTCTGGCCCAGGGTCTTGGGCTTTATCTGCTTGCCCCGGGCGGAAACAACCGAAATATCAGCCGTGGCCAGGCCCGACAGGGCATTCTTCACCCCGGCCCGCACTGCTTTGAGAGCATAGTTTATCTCGAGCAGGGTAAGCCTGTTTCCTGCCCGGTAAAAGTTCTGCAGCTGATCAAAGACCTCTTCTGCAAGCTTTACCTGTTCAGGGTTTCCCAGTATGACAAGTTCCTCTCCGCGGGCCACCACCCTCACACCCAGTACCCGCTCGATAAGGGCCAGATGCTCGTCATTGCGTCCGAATATTTCGGCTGCCGTGTTGATGTCTTCCAGAATAACCCTAGCCTCGGTATTTTCCTGCAATAAAAGATTACCTCCCGGTTTAAGAGTCCTCAACGGGGTCTACTGCTGCAGTTCTATCGGCTTTTCCAGCCCTATGTCCTCCAGGGTCTCCACGTAGGCCCGCACCCTTACAATATTTTCGGGGTTCTTTAACGATACTTCCCCGGTTTTTTCCTCCATTACCTGAACATCGCCCTTTATACCCGATCGGGCCGACTCCAGGGCGTTTTTACAGGCTAGTTCCAGGGCTTCCGCCCGGCTTCTCCTGACCCTGAATTTTTCAGTCTCAGAGTATTCCTCTGTTACAATTTCGACGGGTATTGAAAGATTCCTCCAGCCCGGAGCCTTTTTAACATTCCTTTGCACCTCGTAATCAGCAAAAGGGATGCTCTTACCGCCTCTTAAAATTATTTCCCTGCCGCCAATTTTAATGCAAACTTTGGAAATGCTGTCTCCTGTCTTCCTGGTGCCATCCTCCACCAGGGGAACCTCACCGTAGCCCTCGTACCAGACCCTGGCCCTGACCACACCCGCAGCATGGACATAGGCCGGGGGCAGCGGCGGAAGGGAGGGCTCAACGGCCGGATCTTTGGCGCTGTCCCCGGGCACGGAACCCGTAGGCGCCGGGGGAGGAATTATTCCGGATATAAGGGTCTGCCCCGGAACAACAGTATCTCCTTCCTTTACTAACGGATTGCCCACCAGAACCAGCACCTCCTTGACCAGGCCTGCCTTTTGGGCCACAATACTGGCCGGGTGCTGTTCCTCCTTACGCTTGATAGTTTTTTCAGCAATCTCAATGGTGGCCCGGGTGCCGCTTATCTCTACGCTCACATAGTAGACCTCGGGCATCTTTTCACGGATATAGCCCTCCACCCTCTCCTCCTCCACCTTAAACTTTATGACGCCGGGCTTAAGGCCGCTCTCTGCCGCTATCTGCAGCACCTTTTCAGTGGGCAGAACCTTATTGCCCTTAATATCAATAAACCAGATAAAGGAGCTGAGAGAATACAGTCCTATTAAAAACAGCACCGCGCCCAGTATAAGGGATTTTCGTCTTTTTAGCCTGCTTATTATAAAAGGAAGCCCCTCACGGCCCTTAAAGCGAAAAAGGCTCCTGGTGGTTCTCCCTATGTGACGCAAGGGTTTGACGGCACTCAGCCTTGTTTTTACAAAAATTTCATTTTCTCCCACCCTTTTAATGTCCCACAGGAAAATCCCCCTGCTGGCGGCCATGTTTAAAAATTTTTCCAGGTTTTCCCCCTTCACCAGTATGTTTACATACCCGAACAGGAAAGAAATAAATCTGAAGAGAAACAAAAGACATCACCTCTTTTAATATGCTTATACTGAAATTCTATGCGGTCGGAATACAGAAGTCAGAATCCAGAATTCAGAAGCCAGAATAGCTTTGGCATTCCAATATGCCGATTAATACGCTAATACTGCAGAAACGGATCTTTTCTTGCCACCCGTCCCCAGAGCCAGGCAAAAAAAATTCTGGATTCTGACTCCTGGCTCCCAATCGGGGAAATTCCTGTCCAAAAAGAATACCCAGACTTCAGCAGGTGTGTCCCCTTACCTTTGTATTCCGACCGGGAAGCAATACCTATAAGCACTGGTTGTCCCCCCGCCAAACAAAAAAAACCGTTTTTTACTTACTAACGGACAAACTGGACGCTCTTTATACGCCCCTCCAGGCAGATTTCATCAGGCAGTATATTCCGCAGCAGCAGGTCCTCCCCGGTAACCGCCACCTCGTAGTCGCCCACGTTTACCCGGACACTTTCCCGGGAGTATTCTATAATGCCCCGGTGGTTTTCTATGAACAGCTGGATATCTCCAAACATTACCACCTTGGGCAAATCCAGAATTATATCGCTGGGGATTTCCAGCATATCGGACATCTGTCTCTTGACCCTTCTCTTGAAATCCTGCCAGGACATGAAAACCCCTCCCCGTGAAAATATATGAAGCAAACAGCCAAGACATTACTAACAACTGGATGTGCTTAATGCCAAAGGATACCTTATGGCTGTTGACTCAGCCATAAAAAATATTTATGGGAGCGGTTTCTTCAATTTTTGGTGATAATATGGAATGGGGACACACCTGCTGAAGTTCAAGTACCCCTTTTAAGATAGGAATGTCCCCGATCGGGTGCTGGCTTTGGGGGTTGGAGGAATGTCCCCGACTGGAGAGAATGGGAACCAAAGGAGGGGTGAACATGGCGGATGTAAAGCTGACCCATATGACCACCGCCTCGGGGTGAGCGTCAAAGCTGGCGCCGGCCGCCCTGTCGCAGGTTCTGCGGCAGCTCCCGCCCATTTTAGACCCCAACCTGCTGGTAGGTCCGAATACCTCGGACGATGCGGCTGTTTACAAGCTGAGAGATGACCTGGCCATAATACAGACAGTTGATTTTTTCACCCCGGTGGTTGATGACCCGTACCTTTTCGGGCAGATAGCCGCCGCCAACTCCTTGAGCGATATATACGCCATGGGGGGCAGGCCCCTTTTGGCCCTGAACATAGTCTGTTTTCCCAACTGCCTCCCCACCGAAGTGCTGGGGGAAATACTGCGGGGAGGGGCCGACAAGACCACCGAGGCCGGAGCCATAATAGCCGGGGGTCATTCCATTCAGGACAACGAGCCCAAATACGGGCTGGCGGTCACCGGGCTGGTGGACCCCCAAAAGGTTAAATCCAACGCCGGAGCCCTGCCGGGAGATATACTGGTGCTCACCAAGCCCCTGGGCACCGGAATAATAAACACTGCCGCCAAGGGGGAACTGGCCTCCGAAGAATCCATAAAGGCAGCGGTGGAAAATATGGCCGCCCTCAATAACAGGGCCGCCGAGGTGATGGCCGGGTTCAACATTAATGCCTGCACCGACATTACAGGCTTTGGACTTCTGGGGCATGCCGCCGAGATGGCCAGGGCCGCCCAGGTCTCCCTGGAGATATGGCCCGGCAGTGTTCCCCTGCTGCCCGGCGCCATGGACATGGCCGCCATGGGCATGATACCGGCCGGGGCTTATTCCAACAGGGATTTCTTGGCGGGCCAGGTCCGCCTGCCGGAAAAGGTGAGTCCGGAAATGGCCGCCATTCTTTACGATCCGCAAACATCCGGGGGGCTTCTCATATCTGTTCCGGAAAAGACCCATGAAGCCATGCTGAAGGAGATGAAAAGCCGGGGGATACCGGCCGCAGCCGTGGGAAGGGTAATGAAAAAAGGAGAAATACTAATAGAACTGGCTTAAGAAGGTGAAGAAAATGTCCCCCAAAACAAATATTGACTGCCGGGGCCTGTCCTGCCCCCAACCTGTCCTACAGGTGAAAAAGGCACTGGACTCCATTACAGTGGGCACAATAACGGCCATTGTCGACAATGACACAGCCAGAGAAAATGTAAGCACCTTTGCCAGAAATGCCGGTTACAGCGCAGAGGTTGAAAAGGAAGGCAGTAATTTCAAAATAACCATAGTTAAGGGGTCACCGGTCAGCGGGGGGGAAACCAGCAGCATTGGGCCAGCCCGGGAAGGGGAAATCCCCATAGTTTACCTCATCACCAGCAATATACTGGGTCAGGGATCACCGGACCTGGGACAGGTGCTGATGAAAAGCCTGATGGTAACCCTAAACGAAATGACCCCCCCTCCCCTTGCTCTTCTCTTCCTCAATACCGGGGTAATGTCGGCCTGTGAGGGATCGCCGGTGCTGGAACAGCTGCAGTCCCTCTCCTCTAAGGGGACCGCCGTTATATCCTGCGGCACCTGCCTGGACTATTACAAAATAAAGGAAAAGCTCCTGGTGGGCCGGGTGGGCAACATGATGGAAATAAACGGCTACCTCACCGGAGATGCCAGGGTTATTACAGTGGCCTGAAGTGGTGGCCATTGCCTGAAACGACATACAAAAGGGGAGGGCAAAACCCTCCCTTTATCTAACTTCCAAATTCCAACTTCCAACCTCTAGTTTATACCTGGACTACTTCCTTTACCTGGGGAATCTCCTGCTTTATAGATTTTTCAATGGCCATCTTCAGAGTGTATGTTGACATAGGACAGCTTCCACAGGCACCCACCAGCTTAACCTTAACCGTTCCGTCGGGGGTAACGTCCACCAGCTCGACATTCCCGCCGTCCCTGACCAGCGCCGGGCGGACTTTATCTAAAACCGCTTCGACCTTTTCCTTCATTAATAGTACCTCCTTCCTGCCTGAAAATATTATTACCTTATACGGACAGCTTTTATCACATATTTTATGCTTACCGCCGTACAAGGTCCAATAAAATATACAACTAATTTTACATTGTTTAGCTATCTATGGCAAGGCTGAATACAATTTTCAATAAGAAAATAGATTGCAAAAATTCACTCAAACCTTATCCTTATTGACGAAATGCCTTGCTCGCCGGCCGGTGCGAGGGAATATTCCTGCACCTTCTTATCCACCGGCTGTTTGCCGCTATCTGCTTCCGGCACCTGCAGGGAGGTTATGCCGGGCTCCGCACCACCCTTGGAGTACACCCCTGTAACAGTAGGCGCCGCTACGGCACTCATTTTGTTATCCTCAGGTGCGGGAGAATTATTTATAGTTACCTTTCCGGCTTTGCCTATCTCGGCCATTACCTTGTCGAACTGGCTGTCAGGAATGGTAACCGTCATTTCCTTGCCGTCCATTTCCTGCGACACCTCCACCGACCCCCCGTGAATCCTGGCAACGTCCGATATCTGCCTCATGGCGGCCCCAATATCATCGGCCTTTATACCCAGAAATACCCTTTCAGCCGGTCCCCCGGCGGGAGCGGCCATCAGCAAGTGACCGCCGGGAAGAGCCCCCCGTGCAGCCACACCACCACCACCGGAGTCAACGGTGCTGGATGGATCCGCAGCAGTTTTAAGATTTTGGGTTTGCACGGGCCTGGAGGGAACAGCATCAGGCAGCTTTGCGATCATTCTGTCTCCCTGAACAACCTCTGTAAATTTTTCTTCCGGGGCCACATTATTGACGGACAGGGTCTTTTCCCTGTTTACGGACTCATCCCGGGCCTCCGGGGCGTTTTTATACCCGTAGGTAGCGCGGTCGGCAACCTGACTCTGCACTCCGGCTTCCTGCTTACTTGCGCCGAGGCGGGGAGACAGGGCAGGCCAGGCGCCGGCAATTCCGAATACCAGAAGAAAGCTGGCGGCCAGCGCCACCAATGTGGACCACCTGCCCGAAACAAGCTTTTTCAAAAGTCCCGGGGAGCTGCCCGGGGACTTCAGGTTCTCCAGCTTTGATCTCAGTTCCTTCCCAAATTCTACCGGTGGTTCCACCAGGGGGAGATTTCTCACCAGGCCGGCAACCATCGCCAAATCTTCAAGTTCCGTCCGGCAGGCTGCACACTCCTCCAGGTGAAGGTCTACCGTGTTTTGCACGGAGGGATCCAGCAGGCCGTCAAAATATGCTGATAACAGTTCATTTATTTCATGGCACCGCATGTTCACCCCTCCTTATCTGGTAGACGAAGTTCATCCTCGATTAGTTCCCGGTGTTCCAGCAGCCTCTTTTTCAGGGTCTGCCTGGCCCTGTTCAGCCTTGATTTGACCGTACCCAGGGTGCAGTCGAGACTGACTGCAATCTCATCGTAAGACATCCCCTGAATGTCCCGCATCACCAGTATCAGCCTGTGCTCGGTGGAAAGAGCGCTAAGGTGCCTCTGCACCACATCCTTAAGCTCCACCCTGTCCAGCGATTCCTCCGGGGTGAGGTCGGCGGCAGCCAGGGAGTTGTTGCCCCCCGGCTGCACCATTATCTCGTCCAGGGACACCTTTTTATACCTGATTTGCTTTCTTATCTCATCACGGCAGACATTTGCCGTTATCCTATACAGCCAGGTGGCAAAGCTCGAATCACCCCGGAAAGAGGACAGGGCCTGGTATGCCCGGATGAAAGCGTCCTGCGACAGGTCCCCGGCGTCCGCGTGGTTTCCCATGAACCTGTAAGCCACCGTGTAGACCTTGCTCTGGTACCTCCTGACCAGCTCATCAAAAGCATCCAGGTCACCAGACCGGCACCTCTTAACCAGTTGATCGTCTTCCGGGTGCACCGCCTCACCTCCCCCTTACGAATGATTAAACGTTCACCAGTAATTCGACAGAAACATGCACCACTCCTGCCCATAAAGCAATAAGAACCTATATATGCAAAAACCTCCCTTTCTTACCTCCCCAACCCCTCCCCCAACCTTATTGACAAAAAAATTACCTCTTGCTATACTGAAGATCGACTCTCAAATGAATATCTGCCGAAGTGGCGGAACTGGCAGACGCAGCGGACTCAAAATCCGCCGAGCTAATCACTCGTGTGGGTTCGACTCCCACCTTCGGCACCAGCCCAGATTTAGCAATGGTTTCAGGGTTTTCGACCTTGAAGCCATTGTTCTTTTTCCGCGTAAGACTCTT
>JAMCVT010000079.1 GCA_023475565.1 Actinomycetota bacterium | reverse complement strand
AAATGAGTAAAACAGAAGGGTGCAGTTCTTGCGCGGAAGAAAGTAACGGTTTGTGTGACGGCAGCAAATGCCCGGAAAAACTGGGTGTAAATGATAACAGCCGGATAGGCAGTGTTATTGCCGTTATGAGTGGAAAGGGCGGTGTGGGCAAATCATCGGTGACATCGCTTCTGGCCAGCGGATTCAGAAAAAAAGGGTACAGGGTGGGGGTGCTGGATGCGGACATAACCGGTCCCAGCATACCGAAAATGTTTGGTATCAAGGGCCCCGCCAGGATTACCGAAAATGCAATCATGCCGGCAGCAACCTCCAGCGGCATAAAAGTAATGTCTCTAAACCTGCTGACACCTGTTGAAGACGATCCGGTTATATGGCGCGGGCCGATAATCGCCGGGGCGGTCAAGCAGTTCTGGACCGATGTGGCCTGGGGCGCTCTTGATTATCTCTTTGTGGATCTGCCCCCGGGCACCGGGGATGTGCCTTTGACAGTGATGCAGTCGCTGCCCTTAAATGGCATTATTATTGTAACCTCGCCACAGGAACTGGCTGCCATGATAGTAAGCAAGGCGATAAAAATGACCCGTATTATGGAAACCCCTATTTGGGGCCTGATCGAGAACATGAGCGGGGTTGTCTGCCCCCACTGTGGAGAGGAATTCCCGCTTTTCGGCAGCAGCCAGGGCAGGGAAACCGCAGAGAAATTTGGCCTACCCTTCCTGGGAAGCTTTCCGCTGGACCCCAGTCTCTCAAACCTTTGCGATCAGGGGCGGGTCGAGGAGTACGAGAACAAACTTTTTGCCAGTGTTTTGCCTGAGGCATTGATCAGGCCGGTTTAAGCCATAAAAAAAAGATATGGGGGGAGATAGTGTGGGTGGCTGTTCGGGCGGTTCTTCCGATTTTAATATTGGCTCATGCTCCAATGGAGAAAATGGCACCCGGGTTGAAGAGCTGATCAAGGTGTTTTCAATTGAAGAGGCAAACAGCCTCATTAAAGAAGGTCATCTGTTTATAGCTGTTTATTGGAACACCGTTAAATCATCAGAAGAGTATATTCTTGGTAAGGTCGACAAGAAGAAAACATCTTCCAGGCAGGTAGGCTTCTCAATAGCTTAAATAACAAAAAAACCACCTTGGCATTCAGTTCCTCCACCATTGCAGGGGTGGCGCCTTTTTGCGGCCCGTATACCACCGAGGCGCCGTTATGTCCGCACAGGGGGTTTGCACAGCACAGGCTACCTCTTTTATTACCTCTCTTACCGGGGGTGCAGGCCGGGCATGTCTATGTTGTGCAGCCTGTCCAGACTGACCATAGCAAAGATGTCCTGCTAAATTTTCAAAAAAAACTATAGGTTTGTGAAAAAATTTTTGACTTATAGGTATCTTCGTGTTATTATTACAAGTGTCCACCGAATTAGGCTTTGACTATCCCTTCCTCAATTCCATTGGTTAGGGTTACAACATCAAATCCTAATGCCAATGGATAACAAATTTGAGGAGGTTTTTTAATGTATCAAGATCGTACCCTGACATGCCGTGACTGTGGAGTGGAGTTTGTTTTTTCAGCATCGGAACAAGAATTCTTTGCTGAAAAGGGATTTACAAATGACCCCGGGCGTTGCCCCGAGTGCCGTGCGGCACGTAAGGCTCAGAACAGAAGGGGTGGCGGCGGAAACTTCGGTTACCGCCAGGAGCGTCAAATGTATCCCGCAGTATGTGCCTCTTGCGGCAAAGACACCGAAGTTCCCTTCCAGCCCAGTGGCGAAAAGCCGGTATACTGCAGAGACTGCTACCGCCCTTCACGCTACTAAGAACTGAGCAACGGTAAAAACAAAGGCCTGCTGTACTTGTACAGCAGGCTTTTTTATTACAGCTGTCAGCCGTCAGCCATCAGAGATATTATTTTATCAGGAGTTGGGGCAAAAAACTTTAAAGCCGTAATTTCATTCTCCCTGGTAGCCGCATATTTGCGGCCAGGTGGTCTGATTACTGACTGCTGATTGCTGATTGCTGACGGCTAGCCGCCCGGAGGGCGGTTTTTTAGCCTGTCCAATCGGGGACATTCCTCCGACCCCAAAGTCACACCGATCGGGGACATTCCTGTCCACAAAGAAATACTCTAACTTCAGCAGGTGTGTCCCCTTTCCTTTTCGGACTTTAATCCCGGCAGGAAAAAGCTTTCATATTGTCGAAGTTCACAAATCAGTATAATTATAACAATGGAGGCTGACATGGGCGGTATTTCCGGCTTTAAGGCCTACAAGGCAGCCGGCTTTATGCTGGTGGCGTTCTTTTTGCTGTTTTTTCCCATGCGTGCGGAGGGCCAGGTTGTGGTGTCACCCAAGGGCATAAGAGTGGGCATGGCCCAGGATATTGCCGGCCAGGAATTTTCTGTGCTGGGGGCCTACCGGGCGGTGGACAGACAGTCGGGGAAGATTTTGGCCGATGTGCTTCCCGGTGACCGGTGGGAGGTCAGGTGCCCGGGAGGGAAACTGCAGCTGTACCGGAACGGGCAGCCGGCTGCCAGTTCCGGCAGCGTTCTCGGGCTGGAGCAGGTCAGCAGCGTGGTGTCGGTTCTGAGGGGAGACGGCTCCCTTAAGAGCATCAGGCAGTCTGACACCGTATCGGTGATAATTGGCGGAGGCAGTGTGACTTCTGTAAGGATAGATTCCGGTGTAACCATGATAAGCGGGTCCGGTACGAATTCCATTCAGGGTGGCGGGGACCTGAACCTGGTCTCTCTTGTATTTTCCGGCCAGCCGCGGAGGTACCGTGGTGATATGGAGTTCAGGGCCCAGGGGCAGGGCATTACTGTAATAAATGAACTGCCCCTGGAGGAATACCTGTACGGGGTTCTGCCCCGGGAAATGCCGGCCTCCTGGCCTGCGGAGGCGCAAAAGGCCCAGGCTGTGGCCTCCCGCACCTTTGCCCTGGCCAATCTGGGCATGTACAGCTCTTACGGCTTTGATATACTGGCCACCCAGATGAGCCAGATGTACGGGGGTTATGACGCTGAAAGCCCCAATTCCACCAGAGCCGTTAATGAGACCGGCGGCCAGGTCGTTTTAAACCGGGGAAAGCCCATAAGCGCCTTTTTTCACAGCAGCAGCGGAGGCTGTACCGAAAACGCCCAGGATGTCTGGAGGGAGAACCTGGAATACATTGTGTCAAGGCCCGACCCCTACGACAAAAACGATAAAAACTACAATTGGTTGGTTTCATATGACATGCTTCAACTGGCTGACCAGCTGAACAGTAAAAAAAGCCTCTTCAATACAGCAGGCGCCACCGAAAGACTGTTTTGGGCGGTAGACGGTATCGGCGTGCTTGAAAAGACCTCGTCCGGGGCCCGGGTTAAGAGAATCGGGATTACCGGGGTGGACAGGGATGGGCAGCGGCTGGCGGTGGAAATAGGCAACGCTGACGCGGTCCGGATGGCTCTGGGTCTTAAAAGCGCCCTTTTTGATATAAAAGAAGACAGGGATATTTCGGGGAAGCTGGTTTCAGTAACATTTACAGGGTCTGGATACGGGCACGGGCTGGGGATGTCCCAGTACGGCGCCTGTGGTATGGCCAACCAAGGTTATAATTACCAGGACATATTGAAATACTATTATAATAATTGCGGGATAGGGCCGTTAAGCGGGGTAGAATGAGTATTTTAAAGACTGCTGACTTCGACTATTGCCTGCCCGGGGAATTAATAGCCCAGGACCCCCTGCCCTGCCGGGACCAGTCCAGGCTGATGGTGGTGCGCAGGGAAAGCGATAAGTTTGAGCACAAAAGATTTAAGGATATTGTTGACTACCTCCGGCCAGGTGATGTGCTGGTTTTGAACGATACCAGGGTCATTCCGGCAAGGCTTTGGGGCATAAAGGAGGGCACGGGGGGACAGGTGGAGGTTCTCCTGCTGACCAGGAGGGCGGAGAATCTGTGGGAGGTGCTGGTGAGGCCGGGGCGCCGGGCCAGGGCAGGGACCACCCTTATATTCGGAGGCGGCCTGCTGCAGGGTGTGGTGCTGGAGAGCACTGCTGCCGGGGGGAGGCTGATGCGCTTTGAAAGTACTGTTCCCTTTGATGAGGCATTGGAAAGAATAGGTAAAATGCCCCTGCCGCCCTATATAAAAAAGTACCCTGAGGACCCGGGCCGCTACCAGACGGTATATGCCCGGAAGGAGGGGTCGGTGGCCGCCCCCACGGCCGGGCTGCATTTTACCGGGGAGCTGCTGGAAAGTATTAGGAGTTCAGGGGTGAGGGTGGTGACCGTTCTGCTGCATGTGGGGCTGGGCACCTTCAGGCCGGTGCAGGTGGAGGATGTGCACGATCACCATATGCATGGGGAGTATTACGAAATATCACAGGAGGCGGCCGATGCCATAAACGGGGCTGCACAGAAACCCGGCAGCAGGGTTATAGCCGTGGGGACCACCACTGTGCGCTGCCTGGAGTCAGGTGCCGCCGGGGAAGGCCGGGTCAGGGCCGGGTCGGGGCTAACTGACATTTTTATTTACCCGGGGTACAGATTTAAAGTGGTCCAGGGCATGGTAACCAATTTTCACCTGCCCAGGTCCACGCTGATAATGATGGTCAGCGCCATGGCCGGCCGGGAGAGGGTTTTAAGCGCTTACCGGCAGGCGGTGGAAAAAAGCTACCGCTTTTTCAGCTTCGGCGATGCGATGATTATACTATAGGGTATTCCTTATGGGTCAGAATCCAGAATTGAGAATTCAGAATTCAGAAGTTAGCATGCTTGTTCTCTTGTGTAATTGTATTCTACAATAAAGCCATCATACCGTATTCAAGACGTTGGCAAGCAGGCGGGTAAAAATTTTAAAGAGCAAAGCCCAAACCATTCTGGATTCTGGATTCTGAATTCCGACAGGAGAGTTTTGCAGTATGAGGTAAATGTATGAGTGTTTTTTTCAGAGAGATAAAAAGGGATTCCGGGTCGGCGGCCAGGAGGGGGGAGCTGGCCACACCGCATGGTGTTGTGGAGACTCCTATTTTTATGCCGGTGGGGACCCAGGCCACCGTTAAGGCCATGACCCCCGAGGAAGTGCGGGATGTAGGAGGGAGGCTTATACTGGGGAACACCTACCACCTGTATATGAGGCCGGGGCACGGGCTGGTGGCCGCGGCCGGGGGGCTGCACAGTTTTATGAACTGGCACGGCCCCATACTGACGGACAGTGGGGGATTTCAGGTGTTCAGCCTGGGGCCGCTGAGGAAAATAGAGGAGGAGGGTGTATGGTTCAGGTCTCACATTGACGGGTCCGAGCACTATTTCAGCCCGGAAAAGGCGGTGGAAATACAGGAAGCTCTGGGGTCCGACATAGCCATGGCCTTTGACGAGTGCGCCCCCTATCCCAGCACCCATGAATATGCCCTCAGGGCTGTGGAGAGAACCACCCGCTGGGCCAGGCGGTGCAAGGAGGCCCACCGGAGAGAGGACCAGTCCCTGTTCGGCATTATACAGGGGGGAGTTTTTAAGGACCTGAGGGAGAAAAGCGCCAATGAGCTTTTAGAGATTGATTTTCCCGGGTACGGTATCGGGGGCTTAAGCGTGGGGGAGCCCAAGGATCTGATGTATGAAACGCTGGAAAACACAGTTCCCCTTATACCTCCCCAAAAGCCCCGCTACCTTATGGGGGTGGGGTCGCCGGACTGCCTGCTGGAGGGTGTGGCCCGGGGTGTGGACATGTTCGACTGCGTGCTGCCCACCAGGATAGCCCGCAACGGCACAGTGTTCACTCACGACGGAAAACTGGTGGTAAGAAATGCGGAGTATGCCGGGGACTTTCGCCCCCTTGACCCGGACTGTGACTGCTATACCTGCAGGAACTACACCAGGGCCTACGTGCGGCACCTTATCAAGGCCAACGAAATACTGGGGGTAAGGCTGACCACCATTCACAATCTTTACTTTATCCTCAGATTGATGCATAATATCAGGGTGGCTATTGACCAGGACAGATTTCTGTTATATAAAAAGGAATTTATGGAAAGGTTTCAGTCTTGCTGATTTTTGTGATATAAAAAAAAGGAAATCAGTAAAGCTTCGAAGAATTATTCAAATTGTGGAAAGGAGGTTGATTAACGGGATGCCAAGCAGTCAGTACAGCCAGTTAATATTTATTGTAGCAATTTTTGCTATACTCTATTTCCTTATGATCAGGCCGCAGCAGCAGAGGCAGAAGAAGCATCAGGAAATGATCAGGGGACTGAAGGCAAACGACAGTATTGTTACCGCAGGGGGAATACTGGGAGCAGTGGTTAAGGTAAAGGAAGACACCTTGGTTCTGCAGGTTGCCGAAGGTGTGCGTATCCAAGTTCTTAAAAACGCCATCGCCCAGGTCCGGGAGTCTGCCGAGGAAGAAGAAGATAAAGAAAAGAAAAAATAATGTGCCGGCACCCTTTATGGACGTCGGCCTTTATATAGACGTTCCTAATGAACCGGTACCTGTGAAGACTTTCGGAGAGTAGGCAAGGGATCTACTCTCTTTCTCCGTAAGGAGCGGCTTGCCATAATCACCACAATGAGGGTATATGTGCCAGGAGGATTCGATGCCGACGCTGCAGCAAATCAAGTTAAACCCGGTGGTGAACAGCTTCATAAAGAAGGGAAACGAGTTTCTGGGGGCCATGGGCTTCACTGAGCACAGCCACCGTCACCTAAACCTGGTAAGCGGTATTGCCAGTAATATAATTGAAAAGCTGGGATACCCGGAAAGAGAGGCCGAGCTGGCGGCCATTGCCGGCTACCTGCATGATATCGGCAATGTGGTCAGCCGTAATGACCACGGTATATCCGGGGCTATGATAGTGTATCCCATACTTTCCGGCATGGGAATGCCGCCCGATGAGACAGCTGTTGTCCTGTCGGCCATCGCCAATCACGAGGAGCAGTACGGGCAGCCGGTAAATATTGTGGCTGCGGCCCTTATACTGGCGGACAAGTCCGATGTGCACCGATCAAGGGTCAGGAATGCTGATTTTGCTACCTTTGATATACATGACAGGGTCAATTACGCCGCCGAGAATGCTTCGGTCTGGGTGGACACAGCCAGAAGGGCAATAACCATGGACCTGACCATAGATATTGAAATATGCCCGGTGATGGAGTACTTTGAAATTTTTCTCACCAGGATGATGCTCTGCCGCAGGGCGGCGGCTTTCCTGGAGTGCAATTTTGAATTGATTATAAACGGTTCCAAGCTGCTGTAACAAAACGGATATAGTAAAGGAGAGAGAGTGACATGAGGTGGAGCAAGGTGGGCGCTCTGGTGGTGGTCGCCGCGCTGGTGGCGCTGGCGGTAACCCTTTCAGTGGCGCCGGGGCTGGCGAAAAACCAGTATACCAAAAATTATCTGCCCCTGACCAAGTGGATAAACCTGGGGCTTGACCTCCAGGGCGGCGTTCACGTTGTCATTGAGGCAAAGGATACTGAAGAGGCGAAAGTAACCCCTGAAGCCATGAAGCAGCTGAAGGCTGTGCTGGAAAACAGGGTTAATCAGTTTGGGGTGTCCGAGCCGGTGGTTCAGCAGCAGGGCGAGCGCAGGATGATTATTGAGCTGGCCGGCATAAAGGATCCCGAGGAAGCGGTAAACACCATGGTAAAAACAGCCTTCCTGGAGTTTAAAGACCCCGAGGGCAATGTGGTGGTCACCGGAAAGGACCTCGAGGATGCCCAGGAGGCCAAAAACCCGAACGGGTCGAATGTGGTAAACCTCTCCTTCAAGCCCGAGGGAGCCAAAAAATTTGCCCAGGCCACCACGGCCAATGTGAACAGGCCCATATCCATCATACTGGACGGAGAGGTGCTGCAGACCCCCAAGGTGACCGAGCCCATTACCGGGGGCAAAGCTGAAATAACCGGGTACTCCACCCTTGAGGATGCCCACAAAATAGCCATTCTCCTGCGTTCCGGCGCCCTGCCCGTAAAGGTGGAGGTAATGGAGAAGAGGACCGTGGGGCCGGCCCTGGGGGCCGACTCACTGGCCAAATCCAAGCACGCCGGGGTGGTGGGGGTTACCGCCATACTGGTGTTTATGCTGATGTACTACAGGCTTCCCGGACTGGTGGCCAGCTTTTCACTGATTATATACTCGCTGATTGTGCTCTGGGTATCTGCCGGGTTCCATGTGACCATGACTCTGCCGGGGATTGCCGGATTCCTGCTTTCGCTGGGCATAGCGGTGGATGCCAACGTGATTATATTTGAGCGGATAAAGGAGGAGCTGCGCAGCGGCAAGAGCCTGCGGGCGGCCATAGACGCCGGCTTCAAGCGGGGTTTCGTGGCTGTGTTCGACTCCAACGCCACCACCGTTCTGGCCGCGGCCGTGCTGCTGTTCCTGGGCACCGGCCCCATAAAGGGGTTTGCGGTTAACCTTATAATCGGTATTGCGGCCAGCATGTTCACCGCCATTTCAGTAACCAGATGGCTGCTGCACCTGGTGGCGGCCGCCAATTTTGTCAAAAGTCCCAAATATTTCGGGGCATAGGGAGGGGAAAAGAGTGTTTCACTTTGTAAAGCACAGAAAAGTATTTTATGCTCTGTCCCTGCTGGTTATACTCCCGGGAATCATCTCCCTTGCCGTGCGGGGTATGAACTGGGGCATCGACTTCAGCAGCGGCAGCATAATGGAGGTCCGTTTCGCCAGCCAGGTTCAGGTGGACCAGGTAAGGAACGTGGTGGGCCAGCAGGGCTTTGAGGCCGGGCGCATACAGCAGAGCGGCGGCAATGACTTTTTGATACGCACCACCAAGCTTACCCAGCAGGACAGCGCCAAGATCATGGAGGCCTTCAACAGCAATATAGGAGGCGCCACTCTTCTCAGAAACGAGTACGTGGACCCCATCATAAGCACCGAGCTGTTCTGGAACGCCTTCTGGGCGCTTTTGATCGCCTCGGTACTGATGGTGGTATACATTACCTTCAGGTTTGAGTTCAAGCAGGGCATTGCGGCCATTATAGCCCTTTTGCACGACACACTGCTGGTCATCGGGGTGTTCTCACTCTTTCATATTGAGGTGGACAGCGCCTTTATAGCGGCCATACTGACCATAATCGGTTATTCCATCAACGATACCATAGTCATTTTCGACCGGATCAGGGAGAACCTGAATATGAAGAAGAAGGACCAGTCCCTGGAGGACCTGGTCAACCTCAGCATCTGGCAGACACTGGCCCGTTCCATAAACACAGTGCTCACCGTCATGTTTGTGCTGCTGGCCCTTTACTTCCTGGGCGGCGACACCGTGAAGACCTTTGTGCTGGCAATGCTCATCGGGGTGGCCAGCGGGGCCTACTCCTCAATATTTAACGCCAGCCCCATCTGGGTGGACTTAAAGCTTCTGGAGAAGAAGGGCAAGATCAAGACAGCCAGAGCCTAGTAAAGACTAAAATGCCGCCGGTGGTCCGGCGGCATTTTACTTATGGTGTGCCCGGCAGATAATGTTTTAAGGTTTTTTTTACTGTAATTGTGGGAAAATAGGTTCCAGGAGGTTTGGCTTTTGGGTAACCGTGAAGAGGAATTGATGGATGCTCTCCGCAGAAAAGTTTCCGAGCTGTCCATGAACATGGAAAAAATGAAGCTGGCGGAGTATGTGGACCTGTTAAACAGCCCCTGGCGGCTCCTGTGGGTGAATTTTATATCAGGGATAGCCCGGGGACTGGGAATAGCCGTTGGCTTCGCCATACTGGGCGCCCTGGCTATAATTTTTCTGCAAAAGCTGGTGGCCCTAAACCTTCCCGTGATAGGCGGCATTATCGCCGATATTGTGCAAATTGTCCAGCAGCAGCTAAACACAAAAACATATTGATTAAAATATGCAGGCCGGAGGTAGCAAATGCTGTCTGAAGAGAAGAAGCAGGAACTGAAGCAAAGGCTTTTGGACGAAAAAAAACATATTATGGACAGAATTGAGGGGATAGACCAGGGAGGGCTGCACGAGTCCCTGGGGGAGTCTATAAGTGAGCTTTCCCTTTACGACAATCATCCGGGGGACGTGGGCAGCGAGGTATTTGAGCGCAGCAAGGACTTTTCCCTCCGGGAGGATGCCCTGCACATGGTCAGCGCCATTGACGACGCCCTGGAAAAGATGGAGAAGGGTAACTATGCCCGGTGTGATGTGTGTGGCCGGGAAATATCACTGGAAAGGCTGGAGGCTGTACCCTACACCACCCTCTGCCTGGATTGCAAAAGGGGTGATGAAATGGTGCCCAGGACAGAAAACAGGCCGGTGGAGGAAGAGGTGCTGGAGGATATTTACGCCAGGCCCTTTATTGATGAAATACATAATGTAGAATTTGACTGGGAGGATTCCTTCCAGCAGGTTTCCCGCTGGAATGAGCACGCAGTAAGGTCCGGGGCAGGATCTTACTACGGCGGAGGGGAACTTGAGGAGGAAGACCGGAGAGGATCGACGGAGAGGATCGACAACATACCTTACGAGGTAGGGGATGATGGGGTCATTTACCAGAATTTCCGGAGTGTTGACGATGAGGAATCGCCGCAGGAGGCTATAGACGTGGGTTTCCAGCAAAACCGGGATTGATTGTTAACCCGGTTTTTATACGGGGTTTAATTATTTTGTTGATTAGGACAGAATCTACATGTTATAAAGTATCTAACACAGAAAAAAGTGTAATGCCCCGGCCCGTTGACGGAACGGCGAAAAGAGGTGTGGCAATGGATGAGAAGGTAAATATTGCCGGTATTTCGGTTATCACCAGCGCCGCCCTGGCGCTGGGCAAAATCGTGGCCGGAACAGCTATGGGATCGGCCAGTGTATTTGCCAGCGGGATCCACTCGGGCCTTGATCTGCTGGCCTCGGTTCTGGCCTATTCATCAGTTAGCCAGTCAAGTAAGCCGGCCGATGAAGACCACCGGTACGGCCATGGAAAATATGAGAATCTGGCGGCCCTTATTGAGGCGGCCCTTATTCTTATTGCGGCCGGTGTGATCATAAACAGCGCGGTGCGAGGAATTTTATCCCCCGTTCTGGCCGTACAGCGTACAGATCTCGGCATAGCCGTTATGGGAGTGTCCGCCCTGGTAAGTTTTCCGGTATCGGCCATGCTGGCCGGGGCATACCGGAGGAGCGCCTCACCGGCCCTGCGGGAGGACTGCAGACACCTTCTGGCTAATGCCTGCGCCTCCCTGGCCATCTGCCTGGGGCTGGCCGCCATGAGGCTCACCGGCCCGGCGGTAATTGATTCAGCTTTGGCCCTGCTGGTGGCTGCGGTACTGCTTTTTGAGGGCTGCGGCCACCTTAAGAAGTCGGCCGGAGGGATTGTGGATGTAAAGCTTTCCGGTGCGGAAGAGGAAGTTATAAAGGAAGTTCTTGCCCGCCACGGGGAGGAGTACGTGCAGTATCACGCCCTGAGGACCCGGCGGTCAGGCCCGGACTGCCATGTGGACCTGCACCTGGTTGTTCCCAGGGACCAGGTTATAGCACGGACCCACCAGCTGTGCGACGCCATTGAAAAAGACATAACCAACAGGCTTCCCGGGGTGAGTGTATTAATCCACGCCGAGCCCTGCAGGCCTGTAAGCGGGGAATGTGGAAACTGCGGCATAGAAAAATCCCTGCCGGGGGAAGAAGCCGGTGAATGCAGCGCCAAACCTCCATCTGATAAACAATAGATCTGATAATATTTTCCCAAAAAAAGGAGGATGGCTGGAATGGCTGTCGAAAAAACGGGGATATAGCCCCTTTTTTTTATATTTGGTAAGTCCCCATAAAATATGATGCCCTTTCGTATAAAGATAAAAGACGGGGGCACCGGAGGGGGGCTGGCGGGGCCGAAGGGAAGTGAAAAGGTGCTTCCGGAAGACATATTGGAAAAAATGCTGGCTTTAATTCGTAACGGGGACTGCCAGGCCAGGGAGAACCTTATTGCGGAATTCAGGCCCTTTATAGCCCGGGCAGCCAATAAATTTTGCGGCCGGGGCCTGGAGTGGGACCGGGATGACGAGCTCAGTATAGGCCTGATAGCCTTTAATGAGGCCATCGACCGTTTTGATGAGAAAAGGGGAGTGCCCTTTCCGGCTTTTGCACGGCTTCTTATCAAGAGCAGGTTAATGGATTATATTAGAAAACAGTCCCGGCACACCGCCGTCAGCGGCGGTTCGCTGGACGATACCGAAGGCTGTGGCCTGTCAAACCATGAGCTGTCCAGGGCGTGGGATATTTATCTTGACCAGGAGTCGGCCAGGGAAAGGGAAGAAGAAATTGCCGAATACAAAAAATTTATCGGTCAGTTTGGCATAACCTTTGACGACCTGGTAAGGTGCTCTCCCAAACACAGGGATGCCCGGGCCACACTGCTGAGAGTGGCCCGGGTGCTGGCCGGTGACGAACTGCTTTTTTCACAGCTGATGAGTACGGGAAAGGTGCCTGTTCTGGCCCTGACGCGCCAGGCGGAAGTAAATATAAAAATAATTGAGAGGGGCAGGAAATATATAATTGCCACCTCGCTTATATGGCGGCACTGTGAAGAATTCCTTTATCTCTGCTCATTCATAAGGCTGCCGGGAAAGGAGTCCGGAAGGTGAGAGAAAAAGCCATTGTTCTGGAAGTAAATAAGAAATACTGTACTGTGCTTACTTCCGGCGGGGACTTCCGGAAAGTAAGGATGAGGGGGGTTTTCTCGGCTGGACAGGAAATTTGTCTGCCGGATAATGGACCGGGGGTGTACAGGTATGCCCTGGCGGCCGCCTGCCTGGCGTTCTTTATTATTACCGCCGGCCTGTGGAAATTCTGGACGCTCCCGGCTGTGGCCGCGTACGTTTGCCTGGACATCAACCCTTCGGTGGAGATGGCCCTGGACAGGGACAGCGTAGTGCGGGGGGTCAATCCTTTAAATGAAGACGGGGAAAATCTGGTTGCCGGACTGGACCTCAAGGGTAAGGATGTCCGGGAGGCGGTGGAGGGCCTTATAGGGGCGGCTACGGACAAAAAATATATACTGCCCGGGGAAGAAAACGTGGTTATGTCATCGGTTATACCGGCGGAGGATCAAAGCGGTTCCCCGGAGATGGACCTGTTGGTAAAGCAATCCATCGAGAACTCTCTGCAGAGGAAGAATATACAGGCCGAGGTAGTGGTAGTGAACGCCTCCCCCGTAGTCAGGGAGGAGGCCGGTAAGGCCGGGATGTCAACCGGGCGGTATATGCTGTACCTAAATGCCAGGGAGAGGGGAGCTGACGTCAGCCCGGCTGATTTCAAGAATAAAAGCATACGCATAATAGAAAAGGAACAAAAGATAAAGATAAGCGAAATAGAAAAAAATACGCCGGGTCACGGGAAAGGGACAATCCGGGAGCAGGGCCGGCCCACCGGTGAAAAAAGCGTAGACTCCGGGGCTGACAGCCAAAAACCGGCCAGCGTACAGAGCGGGGGTACAGGTAAGCCCGGCGGTGGGGGCTGGAAGTCCGGAGGGGATAAACAGCAGGGCGGCCAGGATAACAGCGGGAGTGGTTCCCGCAAGGATGATTCCGGAAACAACCAGAATAAGGGAAAAGATGCCTCCGGAGGAAATTCGGCCGGGCACGGAGATAAGGGAAATGGAAGCAACCGGGGGGGCAATGCTAAAAGTAATGGCTCCTCCGGCAGTGCCGTTTCCGGAGACAATGGCGGGACCAGTGGAGGAGTCAGCAGCGAACACTCCCAAGGAGGCGGTGGCAGCTCTGATAAGGGGAGCAGCGAACACTCCCAAGGAGGCGGTGGCAGCGATAAGGTTGACAGCAGTTCCCAGACTGGAAGTGGAAAGGATAAATTCAACCTTCAGGTTTGGTAAAGTATAACCCCGTAATACTTTTACATGTATAACAGCCTGCGGGCAAAACGAAAGGCACAGCAGCATTTGCGCTTGCCTTACCGCCGGCAAACTCATAGCCTTGTGCCTTAACATGCAGATGTGCTATATTAAACTATTGAACTCCATTAGCGGCTTGCAGCTTTTTTACACGCAGCCGGTGGGCTTGGGCAGTCCTGCCAATTTGCAGGAACCTTTTGCAGGGCCGGTGGGAAACAGCTCGTAGATGTTCTTCAGGCTGTTGCCGGTTTCTTTGCAAAGCTTGCGAACCATGGGAGCAATCTGGAACTGCTTGTAGTAGTCCCTGACGTAATCGATAACTTTCCAGTGGTTCTCGGTCAGCTCGTTAATCCCCTCACCGGGAGCAAAGTATGCAGCAACATCCTTAGTCCACTGATCCGGATCTACCATAAAGCCATCCTCGTCCAGTTCGATTTCTCTCCCATCAACATTAATGGTGGCCATTTAAAAGGACCTCCTTTAGAATAAAATAGGGGCTTTTTTTTAATTTCATCATAACACCGGCTCCTGGAAATGTTAAATTTCCGTTTGTTATCTTTAACATAAGAAATATTTATAGTTAATATTCGCCGGCATTTCTAGAACTTTTTATTGCCTGACCGGGTGGAAAAAGATATAATAAACACAACGGGGCCAGGAAGGTTCCCACTGCCGTAGAAAAGGCTTACTTAAAAGACAATCTATAAAGATGTAAAGATGGCCATGAAGGTCT
>JAMCVT010000127.1 GCA_023475565.1 Actinomycetota bacterium | reverse complement strand
GTGAGGACCGAGACGGAGAGGAGTTTAAGAGCCTTTCGGTATGTCCAAAACCGGAAGGCTTTTCTTGCGGACTGTAATAAACTTAGCCTGGCGGGTGAACGCCCAGGCGTGCCGGATGCTCTTTGTTCTTTAAAAGAAATGCTCATTCACATTCTGGATTCGACTTCTGGATTCTGTATTCCGGCCGGAAGACTAATCAGTATAAGGAGTATTAATAATGTCCGCAATGAAAATAGCTATCATTGGGGCCGGCAAGGTGGGCAGCGCTCTGGCCATACTGCTCAGTGAAAGGGGCTACACCGTGTCCGGGGTGGCCAGCAAAAGTTTGGCGTCGGCCGCAAAGCTGGCTTCCCGGGTAAAGGCCCCGGCCTTTGAAAAACCGGAAGAAGCGGCACAAAAAGCTGATATTGTTTTTATTACCACCCCTGACAGGGAAATAGAGAATGTCAGCAGGCATATATCGGAGCGGGGGGGTGTGGCGCCCGGAAGGATTGTGGCCCATACCAGCGGCGCCCACTCCTCGGGTTTCCTGGCCGGGGTGAGGGAAAAGGGCGGGCTGGCTGTTTCCATCCACCCCCTGCAGTCCTTTGCCGATGTGGAGGCTGCCATGGGAAATCTTCCGGGGTCTTATTTCGCCCTGGAGGGGGACCGTGAGGCCATGCCCCCGGCTGAGCAGCTGGTGTCTGATTTAAAGGGAAAGTCCTTTTATATAGAGGCCGGGGACAAGGCTCTCTATCACGCCGCGGCCTGTATAGCGTCCAACTATCTGGTTTCTCTCATACACCTGAGCACCGGCCTGTATGAAAAATTCGGGCTTTCCAGGAAAGAGGCGTATATGGCGTTGCTTCCCCTTATTCAGGGTACAATAAGCAATATTGAAAAAGTGGGCCCGGTTGAGGCACTGACCGGGCCGGTGGCCCGGGGAGACTCCTCCACCATTGAGGGTCACCTGCCGGCCCTGGCCGGGGTGGGCGGTGAAGAGGAAGCTTTATACCGCACTTTGGGAAGTTACACCGTCCGTGTGGCATTGGAAAAGGGGAGTATTGACAGTGATCAGGCGGAGAATCTATTAAAATTATTTGGGGGGTTATCCAGTTGAGTGAAAGGATTACTGTAAGTCACTTCATGCAGGCCAAAAGGGAAGGACGGCCGGTCACCATGCTGACCGCCTATGATTTTCCCATGGGCAGGCTGGTGGACGCCGCCGGAATTGATTCCATTCTGGTGGGTGATTCTCTGGGCAATGTGGTGCTGGGCTACGGGTCCACCATTCCGGTAACCATGGATGACATGGTTCACCACGTCAAGGCAGTCACCCGGGGAGTGCAGAGGGCCCTGGTGGTGGCCGACCTGCCTTTCCTATCGTATCACCTGTCCAGGGAGGAAAGTGTCCGCAACGCCGGCAGGATGCTTCAGGAAGGCGGGGCCCAGGCGGTTAAGCTGGAGGGCGGACAGGAAGTGGCTGAGGCCATAAAGGCCATGGTAACTGCCGGGATACCCGTGGTGGGTCACCTGGGACTTACCCCCCAGTCGGTGCTTACTATGGGAGGCTACAAGGTGCAGGGCAAGGATGAGGCCGCCGCCCGGAAGCTTTTGGATGACGCCAGGGCTGTTCAGGAGGCCGGGGCCTTTGCGCTGGTGCTGGAGTGCGTGCCCACCCCCCTGGCCAGACTGGTCACCGAAAAACTTGACATAGCCACCATAGGTATTGGCGCCGGCCCGTACTGTGACGGCCAGGTTCTGGTTACCCACGACCTGCTGGGTCTCTATGGGGGCAATTCCCCCAAGTTTGTAAAGCGGTATGCCAACCTCAACGGGGAAATAATGAAAGCGCTGCAGTCCTACAGGGAAGAAGTGGAATCCCGCAGCTTCCCCGGGCCCGAGCACGGCTTCTCTATGCCGGAGGAAGTAATAGAAAAGCTCAAATAAAGTGAGAGCCTGCAATAATAGATAAGAGAGGATTTCCCTCATGTTGATTCTTGAAACCATAGCGGAGATAAGGGATTTTGTGAGTAAAGAAAGGGCCGGGGGTAGAGCCGTGGGATTTGTGCCCACTATGGGCTATCTCCATGAAGGGCACCTGTCCCTGGTGCGCAGGGCCCAGGAAGAATGCGGGCCGGTGGTGGTGAGCATATTTGTAAATCCCCTGCAGTTTGGCCCCAAGGAGGATTTCAGCGTTTACCCCAGGGACCTGGAGAGAGATTCCCGCCTGCTGGAGGAATGTGGGGTGGATGCCTTGTTTCACCCCCCCGGAGAGGAGATGTACCCCGGCAGGCACAGAACCATTGTAGAGGTAGGCGGGATTACCGGATGCCTCTGTGGGACCTCCAGGCCGGGGCACTTCCAGGGTGTGGCCACCGTGGTGACCAAGCTCTTAAATATAGTACAGCCCCACCGGGCCTATTTTGGGCAGAAGGATGCCCAGCAGGTGCTGGTGATAAAAAAGATGGTGGAGGACCTCAACATACCGGTGGAAATAGTAACGGTGCCCACCGCCAGGGAGGCCGACGGGCTGGCCATGAGCTCCCGGAACGTGTACCTTACTCCTGAGCAGAGGGCGGCGGCTCCTATACTGAATAAGAGCCTGAGGGAGGCCGCCGGGGCGGTGTCCAAGGGCGAGAGAGATGTTAAAAAGCTGGTGGCCATGGTAAGCAGCGGGATAAATGGGGTAGAGGGCGCCAGCATAGATTATGTCGAGGTGAGGTCCCTACCGGACCTTGAGGAGATGGAAATACTTGAAGTCCCTGCATTGATGGCCCTGGCGGTCAGGTTCGGAAATACCAGGCTGATAGATAATATTATACTGGGGGAATAACAAATGTTTTTGACAATGTTTAAATCGAAAATACACCGGGCCCTTGTAACCGAGGCTAATCTGAACTATATGGGCAGCATCACCATTGACCGCGATCTTATGAAGGCGGCCGATATACTGCCCCATGAAAAGGTGCAGATTGTCAATAACAACAATGGCTCCAGGTTTGAGACCTATGTTATCCCGGGGTCCCCGGGGTCCGGCGTGATCTGCCTGAACGGGGCGGCTGCCCGCCTGGTTCAGCCGGGGGATACAGTCATAATTATTTCTTATGCCGCCATGACCAGGGAAGAGGCTCTTGACCACCGTCCCACCGTGGTGATGGTGGATGGGTCCAACCGGATTACCGATCTGAGAAGGGTGGAAAATCACGGGGATATTGACTGACTGGTCAACCTTAAGCTTGACAGGGAAAGACATGAATGGTTAGAATATTTTCATGGTTTTACGCGGGACAAAATCAGCCCCTAAAAAGGAGTAACAGACACAAAAATGGAGAAAATTAAAAGGCTGTCCGAGGAAATAAACCAGCTCAAGGAACAAAAAAAGGCCATAATATTGAGTCATGTATACCAGAGGCCCGAGATACAGGAGATTGCTGATTTTGTCGGTGATTCCCTGGAACTCTCCAGAAGGGCTGCTGAAACGGACGCCGAGGTTATCGTTTTCTGCGGCGTTCATTTTATGGCTGAAAGCGCCGCCATACTTTCACCGGACAAGATCGTCCTGCTTCCCGAAAAAAACGCCGGCTGCCCCATGGCGGACATGGTGGACGCCGAGTCGCTAAGGGCCAGGAAGAACCAGATGCCCGGGGCGGTGGTGGTATGCTACGTCAATACCAGCGCCGAGGTAAAGGCTGAAAGCGACATCGCCTGCACATCGGCCAACGCCGTGAGGGTGGTGGAGTCTATTCCCCGCGACCGGCCCATACTTTTTATTCCGGATAAAAATCTTGGTGTTTATGCGGCCAAAAAGGCCGGGAGGGAAAACCTCAATGTCTGGCAGGGCTTCTGCAACACCCATGACAAGCTGACCGTCACCGATGTGCAGAAGGCCAGGGAGGAGCACCCCCGGGCCGTAATAATGGCGCACCCCGAGTGCCGCCCCGAAGTGGTGGCCATGGCCGAGGTAGTGGCCAGCACCTCGGGAATGCTGAAATTTGCCGGGGAAAGCGGGGACAAGGAGTTCATTATATGCACCGAGCTGGGCATACTGCACCAGTTTGAAAAAAGATGCCCGGGCAAGAAGTTTTATCCTGCCTCAAACAAGCTGGTCTGCCCCAACATGAAGGCCACCACTTTGGACAAGGTGCATCAGGCGCTGATAAACATGGAGCCAAGGGTAACGGTGCCCGAGGATATCAGGGTGAGGGCGCTTAAGAGCCTTGAGCGTATGCTTGCCGTAAAATAGGACGGCAGGTGGGGGAGCCGGAAACGTCCGGTGTTAATAGCCCCGGGAAGGAGTCTTCTTGTGAAACCTGATTATCTGGTAAATTTTGATACCCGGCAGCTGCCCCAGGATTACTGGGATTATGTTATTATCGGGAGCGGCATAGCCGGGTTGTATGCTGCCTATATGGCCAGCAGCATTGGTAAAAAGGTTGTTGTTATAACCAAGCAGGCTGTGGACAACAGCAATACCGACAAGGCCCAGGGGGGAATTGCCGCCGCCCTTGGCACCTCTGATTCCCCGGAGTTGCATTATGACGATACCCTTATGGCCGGGGCCGGCCTTTGCGATGAAAGTGCCGTTAAAATACTTGTCAATGAGGGGCCCGGAAGGGTAAGGGAACTCATTGAGATAGGGGCCAGGTTTGATCAGAAGGGCGGAGAGCTGGCCCTTACAAAGGAAGGCGCCCACAGCAGGCGGCGCATACTGCACGCCAGCGGCGATGCCACCGGGGCCGAGATACAAAGGGCACTGGCCAGCCGTATCAGGGAGGACAAAAATGTTCTGGTGCTGGAAAACCATCAGGCGGTAGATCTTCTGGTCCATGATGACACCTGTTACGGCATACTGGTGTATGACCGAAGCGCCGAGGGGCTTCATGTTTACCGGGGGGCCGGGGTAATTCTGGCTACCGGCGGACTGGGCATGCTCTACGAGCACAACACCAATCCGGAGGTGGCCACCGGGGATGGTATTGCCATAGCCTACCGGGCTGGGGCTGAGGTGATGGACATGGAGTTCATCCAGTTTCACCCCACCGTGCTGAGTCTTCCCGGAGCTCCCAGGTTTCTGATATCGGAGGCCGTCCGGGGAGAGGGGGCATATTTGCGCAACCGCTACGGCGATCGCTTTATGGTCCGGTGCCACGACCTTGCCGAGCTTGCCCCCAGAAATGTGGTGGTGCGGGCTATCCTATCGGAAATGGCCAACACCGCTTCTGAAAAAGTTTTTCTGGACCTGTCGCACATGTCTCCCGATCTGGTCAGGGAGAGGTTCCCCAATATATTAAAGACCTGCGCCAAATACGGGCTGGACATCACCCGGGACCCCGTGCCGGTTGCTCCGGCGGCCCATTACATGATGGGAGGGGTAAAGACCAATCTTAACGGGGAAACCAGCATCCGGGGGCTGTATGCCTGCGGTGAGGCTGCCTGCCTGGGGGTTCACGGAGCTAACCGCCTGGCCAGCAATTCACTGCTGGACGGGCTGGTTTTTGGCCACCGGATTGTGGAATGTGTAAAAAAGTATAAAATCGGCCGGCCAAAGAAGCAGATTGAATTTGCCTGTGACTGGCTGGACAGCGGGCCGGTTGGTTATAATAAAATCCGTACCGGGCTTAGAACGGTTATGAACCAGAATGTGGGACCGGTGCGTACAGGCGAGGGGCTTAAAAAGGCGATAGAATTTTTTAATAAATACTCCTATATAAATAAACATGAAGCTACCTCCCCACCCGATATGGAAGTGAGAAACATGCTGGAGGTGGGCAGTCTTATAGCTGAATCGGCCCTTATGAGAACCGAAAGCAGGGGGGGCCACTACCGGCTGGATTACCCGGATTCCAGGGACAGTTGGCGCAAACATCTAATACTGAGAAAATAAATGCTCGGTCCGGAGGTTTCGTGTAATGAGTATTGAACGCTCTCTGGTAAAGGAAATAATAGGCCGTGCCCTGAGAGAAGATGTAGGCACCGGCGATATCACCACTGCCAGCATAGTGTCTGAAAACTATGTCACCATAGGATTTATCAGGTCCAAAGAGCCCGGTGTGGCTGCCGGCCTGGAGGTATCCGGGGAGGTGTTCAAGCAGCTGAACTCCGATATATCCTTTCAGCCCAGGGTAAGGGATGGTGACAGGGTTTCTGCAGGACAGCTGCTGGCCAGGGTGGAAGGTGACGCCCGGGCAATATTGACTGGAGAAAGGGTGGCCCTTAACTTTCTCCAGAGGATGTCCGGCATAGCCACCTGCACAGCGCACCTGGCCGGTATTATTGCAGGAGAAAAAGCTAAATTGACAGATACCAGGAAAACCACACCCGGCTTGAGGCTGCTGGAAAAGTATGCGGTAAGGGTTGGCGGGGGCTATAATCACAGGTTCGGCCTGTACGACGCCATTCTCATAAAGGATAACCACATAAAAGTGGCCGGAAGCATAGCCGAGGCCGTTTCCAGAGCTAAATCCCGGGCTCCGCACATTATGGGAGTAGAGGTGGAAGTGGAAAGCCTGGAGGGTTTGGAAGAGGCCATACGGGCCGGCGCGGATATAGTAATGCTGGACAATATGGACCTGGAAGCTATCAAAAAAGCTGTCTCCATAGGCGGTGGCAGGGTATTGCTGGAAGCTTCCGGACAGGTGCATGAAGGAACTATACTGTCCATCGCCCGGACGGGTGTTGACCTTATATCGGTGGGCAGTGTCACACATTCGGCCAAATCTCTTGATATTAGTCTTGATGTAGGTGAAATGAAACCAATTGCCGGTGTAATTTTATAAACCTTATATATTTATGCACAAAGCCCGGAGGGGCTTTTTTTTTTGGCCTTAGTATAACTGCTGAGAACATTTTTTTTGCCCGGCCCACAGGGCTATTAGCGGCTGAAAAAAATCGTTAACCTTATGCAGTGTAGGGTTGACAATGCAGTCTGATGACAATAATATTAGTAGAACAACATTAAAAAAACGGGTGAGGTATGTCTAAAAAGGCTGAAATACTGGGACTTTTAAAGAATAGCAGGCCGGAATATGTTTCCGGGGAGGATATCTGCCGGAAGATAGGCATCTCCAGGACGGCAGTATGGAAGCACATTAATACCCTGCGGGAGGAGGGGTACGGCATTGATGCTGTTCCCCACCGCGGATACAGGCTGCTGAATGTTCCGGACCGCCTGTATCCGGAGGAGATAATGGACGGGCTGGACACCCGCTTTGTGGGTAAGGCGGTATTTTTTTACGACAGCCTTTTTTCCACCAACCGGGAGGCCAGGGACCTTGCCCTGGCAGGCGCTTCCGGGGGGACTGTGGTGGTTGCCGAGGAGCAGACTGCCGGCAGTGGGAGAATGGGACGGGGATGGTATTCCCCAAAAGGAATGGGAATACTCTGCTCTCTTGTTTTAAGGCCGGATATTGAGCCCGGGCAGGCTCCCCCGGTGACCATGCTTACGGCGGTGGCGGTGTCTTCGGCCATTGAAAAGGTATCCGGGATAGCCCCGGGAATTAAGTGGCCCAATGATCTGCTGGTGGACGGGAAAAAAATATGCGGCATTCTGACCGAAATGAACGCTGAGATGGAAAGAATAAATTTTCTGGTGGTGGGAGTGGGGCTTAACATTAATACCGATCAGTTTCCGGAAGAAATAAGGGACATCGCCACATCTCTTTACCTGGCCGGGGGTGGACGTGTCTCCAGGCTGGAAGTATTGAGGCAGTACTTAAAGGAGTTTGAACACTATTACCGGCAGTGGCTGGAATATGGCTTTAAGCCGGTGCTGGAGGAATGGAAGAAAAAATGTGTCACCCTGGACCGTCCTGTCAGGATAAGCACCTCCAGGGAGGTATGGGAGGGCTGGGCGGTGGATGTGGACGATACCGGGGCCCTGGTCCTGCGTACTGCGGACGGGGAACTGAGGCACTTTGTGGCGGGGGAGGTGTCTCTCAGAACGGGTTAAAAAGTTTGACTTTATTGTAAACCTTACCTAAATAATTGGTTGACGTATTATGCGTTAATAAGGAGGAAGCAGTGTGAAATTAACAGCCAAGGAAATTTCCCTGGTGGCCATGTTTGCCGCCCTAACCTCGGTTGCCGCCGTGCTATCCCGTTTTTCCCTTATAGTTTTCCCCTTTACCCAGGTTCCCTTCAGCCTGGTGCCCTTTGTGGTTCTGCTGTCCGGAATGATACTGGGACCCAGGCTGGGGGCCTTGAGCATGACCGTGTATTTAATTATGGGCCTCATCGGCATTCCCGTTTTTGAAAGCCCCATCGCGGGACCGGCCTACATTTTAAAGCCTACCTTTGGATTTATACTGGGATTTATACTGGCGGCCTATGTCACCGGCAGTATTTTGCCCCGGAAGGGCAATCCCACCTTGATACGGTACCTGGCAGCCTCTCTGGGGGGCATAGCGGCCTATTACATAGTGGGCCTGCCGTATTTATTTATCAACCTTAATTTTTATCTTGGAAAGGCCGTTCCTGTTATGCAGGTGCTGAAAATAGGGTTTATTCCATTTATCGGATTTGATTTGATAAAGGGTGTTCTGGCTTCTTTTCTGGCCCGGGCGGTGGTCCGTAGACTGAAGGCCTCAGGGGTGGCGGACATTAATAAGGTATGAATTTTTGATTTATTGCAGAACCTCACCTTCGGTGATAAAATTGTTACGGGCTTAAAAAAGAATGAGCATAACAGGTGGGGGAGACTGATATGATACTGGTATTCGATATAGGCAACACAAACATAGTTCTGGGGGTATATGACGGCGGGAACCTTATAGAGAACTGGCGCATATCTACGGCAACCAAGCGCACTGCGGACGAGTACGCTGTTTTGTTAAAGGCACTCTTTGACCAGGCCGGGCTGTCTTTTAAAAGGATAAAGGCTATTGTTATTTCATCCGTGGTGCCCCCCCTGATGATGACCCTGGAAATAATGTCAAAAAAATATTTCGGTTTTTCTCCACTGGTGGTGGGTCCCGGGATAAAAACCGGGATACAGATAAAATACGATAATCCCCGGGAGGTTGGAGCCGACCGTATAGTTAATGCCATAGCCGGCATTGAACTGTATGGGGGACCTTTGATTATTGTGGACTTCGGTACCGCAACCACCTTCTGTGCCATAACCGATAAGGGAGAGTACCAGGGAGGGGCTATTGCCCCGGGCATAGGCATATCCACCGAGGCGCTTTTCGCCAAAGCCGCCAAGCTGCCAAGGGTTGAGCTGGTAAAACCGCCCACTGTCATTGGCAAAAATACAGTCAGCAGCATGCAGTCAGGAATTATTTTCGGCTTTACCGGCCAGGTGGACGCCATAGTATCACGCATCAAAAAGGAAATGAAGGGCAGCCCGCTGGTGGTGGCCACCGGCGGGCTGGCCGATCTGATTGCCCAGGAGTCCCAGACCATCGACAAGGTGGACCTCCTGCTTACCCTTACCGGGCTGAGGATTATTTATGAAAGGAATCAGGTATAACCATACTATGAATATAGCTGGCGTAAGGTTGGCCAACCCGGTGATTGCGGCGCCCATGGCCGGGATTACCGACAGGGCTTTCCGGACTCTCGCCAGAGAAGCGGGATGCGGCCTGGTCTGCACCGAGATGGTGAGTGACCAGGCCTTAATATATGGAAGCCCAAAGACCGGCATAATTTTAAATATTGATGGTGAGCCCGGACCGCTTAGCGTTCAGATATTCGGGTCCAACCCAGGCTACATGGAGAGGGCCGCTGTCATGGTTTCCTCTAAAAACCCCGATATAATAGACATAAATATGGGCTGCCCCACTCCCAAGATAGTCAAAAACGGTGAGGGGGCGGCACTGATGAGATATCCGGACCTGGCCTGCGAAATTGCCTCTGCGGTGATAGCAGCCGTTAAAGTTCCGGTGACTGTGAAAATGAGGAAGGGCTGGGACCAGGACAGTGTTAACGCCGTGGAACTGGCCGTCAGGCTGGAGAGGGCCGGGGTTTCGGCAATTACGGTGCATGGGCGGACCAGGTCCCAGTTCTACAGCGGGCGGGCCGACTGGGCAATAATCAGGGAGGTAAAGAGGGCGGTCAGTATCCCGGTTATAGGCAACGGGGATATCTGGGATCCCCCGGCCGCCCTGCGCATGATGGAGGAAACCGGCTGTGACGGTGTTATGGTGGGAAGGGCCGCCATGGGCAATCCCTGGATTTTTTCTCAAATAATTCATTACTTTAAAACCGGAGAGATCCTTCCCGGGCCGTCTCCCGGCGAGAGGGCTTCGGCCGCCCTCAGGCACCTGGACATGCTGGTTGATCTGAAGGGAGAATACATAGGCGTAAGGGAGATGCGCAAGCACTCCGCCTGGTACCTCAGGGGAATGAAGGGGGCGGCCCGGGCCAGGCAGGCTCTTTACTCCGCCAGGTCCGGGGAGGAAATGGCGGCGGTTATCAGGGGACTGGAGTGGTGAGGCGTGGGCGTTGGTAAAATAATACATTTGACATTGGAAATTGAAAACATTCCGGTTTTTGTTTTTAATGCTGAACTGACGACATAGAATAGTCTAGCAGGGGCTTTGAGTACTATAGGGGGGATTACAGGTGGGGAAGTTTGCTTTTATTGTGCATCCTGACAGGGCTGAAGATATAAAGCACTTTATCCTCCCGGCAAAATATCTCCCCCTGCGGCTGGCCGAGGGTCTGGGCAGAGTTCTGCCTCCCCTGCGGGTGTCGGAAATAAAGGTGGAGTCCCCTTGCGGAACTGCAGAGGGGTTTATTATATCCATAAACATAACTGCCCGGCAGGTGGATGCACTGCCGCAAAGGGCTGTTATAAACCGCCTGATAAGGGCCGGCAGGATTGCCGAAAGGCTGGGCGCGGATATTATTGGCCTGGGTGGATCCACCTGCCTGGTCCGCAATCTGGCCCAGGAAGCATTTAAAACACCTGTTGCCGGGGAAAGCGGCTATAATATCGCCACTGCCCTGGACAGCCTGGAAGAAGCCGCCTCTATGATGGGAAACAGCATTCAAAATGCTCACGCTGTGGTATTAGGGGCTGCCGGGCCTGTGGGCACGGTATGCTCGCTTATTTTGTCCGGTAAGGTAAAGAGTATGACCCTGGTGGATAGTGACAAAGAAAAAATTAATGAGCTGGCCGGTAAAATTCTTTTTCACAGCGGGATGTCGTCCGGCATAAGCAACGATCCCCAAAAAGCCGTCCGGTCAGCCAGGCTGGTCATAGCTGCCTGGACCACTGGGTTTAACCCGGCGGATTTGCTTCCCGGAACAGTGCTTTGTGACCTTAACCGGCCTCCCCGCCTGGGAAGAAAAACCGGCCTGGCAAGGGACGATGTGCTGGTGATAGAGGGCGGTGCGATTAAAATGCCCGGCCTGCCCGGTAATTATTCTGAGCCTGGATTTCCACCGGGTATAACCGGCCCACTCCTGGCAGAAACTATTTTACTGGCACTGGAAAAAAGTATTCAAAAACCCTGTCCGGTAAGCCATATGGGGACGGAGGAGATGGAAAGCATGCGGCGCCTTGCCCGGAAGCATGGCTTTACCTGGGCAGGACTTTTGGGTCCCGGGGGGATGATAGATCCAGGGTATGTGGAAAGGGTCAGGAACAGTGCATTGAAAAGGAGCCCTGCGGCGGTTTGAACGGGGGTTATGGCCCGGAATTCCGGCGGGGTTAAAATAGCTTGACAAAGTTGGTAACTGTTCTTATAATGTTTTGGAAGGTTAGGTCAAAAATAAACGGCACTGTAAGGTTTCTCCTTGCAGTGCTTAGCTGTAGTATGAGGAATTTTCCTTATTTACCCTGGGGCGTTGCTGTATAATATGGCTGAAAGAACATATATTTTCTGTAAGTTTTTATCATAAATAATAACTGGGTAAGGAGAAGCACAATGAAGGAAAAAGAGGTCCTGCTTACTGTTGAAGGGCTTAAAAAGCTTGAGGAAGAGCTGGAACGTTACAAATCGGTAAAGCGGAGGGATGTGGCGGAGAGAATCAAGCAGGCCATTGGGTTTGGCGATATCAGCGAAAATTCCGAATATGAGGATGCCAAGAACGAGCAGGCCTGGATTGAGGGCAGGATTCTTACCCTGGAGAAGATGCTGCGCAACGCAAAAATAATTGATGACGAGAATATAGGCACCGATGAGGTGACTCTTGGGTCCACTGTACTGCTTAAAGACATCGAGTATGACGAAGATGTGGAATACACTGTGGTGGGGTCAATGGAGGCCGATCCCGGAAACAACAAGATCTCCAATGAATCCCCGGTGGGCCGGGCCATACTTGGCAAAAGCAAGGGAAGCATCGTGGAGGTCAATGTTCTGGCCGGGGCACTGAAGTACCAGATTATGGATATTCTCAAGAACTGAAAGACAAGTTTTATAGGGGCCCGGACACCGGTACGGCCTTGCCATGCAGGTTTTTCCGGCCTTAGACAGTATATCCGGAGGACTATATATGTCTGCTGAAAAAAATGATAGCGAAAATGTTTTGACAGGCCAACATGAAGAAGACTTAAACGAATTATTGAAAGTTCGGCGGGAAAAACTTTTAGAGCTCAGGGAAAAAAATATTGATCCTTTCGGGGAAAAGTATGAAAGAACCAACCTGGCCATGGATATTACCGGCGACTTTGAGGGCTTCGACGGAAAGGCTGTAAGTGTGGCCGGCCGGATAATGGCCAAGAGAGTAATGGGAAAGGCCAGCTTTGCGCACATACAGGATATTTCCGGACAGATTCAGATATACGTAAGGCTTAACGATGTGGGCCAGGAAAACTATGATTTTTTCCTTAAACTTGATATTGGGGATTTTATTGGTGTAACAGGGAAGGTATTCAAGACAAGGATGGGCGAGGTGACCGTATCGGCCGAAGGTCTGGTGCTGCTGTCCAAATCTCTCCGCCCCCTGCCTGAAAAGTGGCACGGGCTGAAGGATGTGGAACTGCGCTACCGCCAGCGGTATGTGGACCTCATTGTTAATCCTGAGGTCAAGAATACCTTTGTTATTAGAAGCAGAATAATAAATTCCATAAGAAGGCACCTGGAGCAAAAGGGTTTTTTAGAAGTGGAAACTCCCATGATGCACCCCATCGCCGGAGGTGCCACCGCCAGGCCCTTTATAACCCACCACAACACCCTGGACATGAATCTCTACCTGAGGATTGCCCCGGAGCTGTACTTAAAGCGCCTGCTGGTGGGAGGATTTGAAAAGGTATACGAAATAAACAGGAACTTTCGAAATGAGGGCATTTCCACCAGGCACAACCCGGAGTTCACCATGCTGGAGCTTTACCAGGCCTACGCCGACTACAATGACATGATGGATTTGACCGAAAATCTCATTGCTTCGGTTGCCGCCGAGGTGCTGGGAACAACCTCCATTGTGTATGAGGGGGCAGAAATAAACCTTTCTCCCCCATGGGCGCGGGTTCCCATGCTGGATGCGGTTAAGCATTACAGCGGCCTTGATTTTGAGACTTTGAAGGGAGAAGGCGAGGCGTACAGGGCGGCCAGCAAACTGGGACTGGAGCTAAACCCTTCAGATTCCTGGGGAAGCATACTAAACGCCGTATTCGAGGAAAAGGTGGAGCCCAGGCTGCTTCAACCCACCTTTATCACCGACTACCCTGTTGAAATTTCTCCCCTGGCCAAGAAAAAGAAAGACCATTCCGGGCTTACCTATCGCTTTGAGCTGTTTATTTACGGCAGGGAAATGGCTAATGCCTTTTCCGAGCTGAACGATCCTATCGACCAGAAGGCAAGGTTCTTAAAACAGGTGGAAAAGAGAAAGTCCGGTGATGATGAGGCCCATATGATGGATGAGGACTATATTAATGCCCTGGAGTACGGCATGCCGCCGGCCGGTGGACTGGGTATCGGCATAGACAGGGTGGTTATGCTGCTTACAGGCTCATCGTCCATAAGGGATGTAATACTGTTCCCTCTGATGAAGCCCAGGGACTGAGGATATTCAGGAAAAAGGTTCCAGTTGACCGGCGGCAGACCAAAGTGGTAAAATAACTTCTTGCCGGGGTAAAAGAAACCCTGGCGGTAAGAAAAGCCGACCGGCTGGCAGAAAGTACCTGTTGACCGGGAAGCTAAAAAAGAGTAGAATAATTTCTTGCCGGCGCGAAAAAACGCCGGCAAAAAAATCGGCACAAAATGGCCGGATCAGGTAGATTCAAAGTTGACACCGGCGGGCCGGTGTGCTAATATAAAAAAGCTGCTGATGGTAAAACTGGCAGCGCGGTCCTTGAAAACTAAACAGAAGAGTAATGATGGATAAAAACAATTAAGCCAGATGGCCGTCGATATTCCGGGAGACCGGGAGGAGACGGAAACGTCAAAGAAAATGAGAGCTTGATAAGCTTTTCATAAAAAGATTTTATGGAGAGTTTGATCCTGGCTCAGGACGAACGCTGGCGGCGTGCTTAACACATGCAAGTCGAACGGAGATTTAAAGGAAGCTTGCGAATTTAAATCTTAGTGGCGGACGGGTGAGTAACGCGTGGATAACCTGCCCACAAGACTGGGATAACGCCGGGAAACTGGTGCTAATACCGGATACGTTCCTTTGGGTGCATACCTGAGGGAAGAAAGGGGAAACCCGC
>JAMCVT010000115.1 GCA_023475565.1 Actinomycetota bacterium | reverse complement strand
CTCTTGGCTATATGTCCCCGGTAGAATATGAACAGGCTTTTTATGAAAGAGTAGCATAAAAATGTAAATCTACAAAAACGGTCGAATAAGCTCTGTTTCCTGTGTCTATTCTTTCGGGGGAAGCTCACCAGAATGGTTTTGGTATTCCTTATGAGTTAAATATGAGCTTATCTCTGGATTCTGGATTCCGCCGTCTTGCATCGGGGACATTTATCCCGATCGGGGACATTCCTGTCCCAAAAGAAATACCTTGACTTCAGCAGGTGTGTCCCCTTTCCTTATTCAAGAAATACCTTGACTTCAGCAGGTGTGTCCCCTTTCCTTTAACGCCTGTTTTACGCCGGCTGTTTTGAGAAGGCCGCGCACCTCGATATCTTTAAGGGGCCTCGACTGGCCTGACTTAAGGTTTCCCAGGGAAAGGGGGCCAATTTTTGTCCTTTTAAGCCGGATCACCTCGTGGCCAATTTTTTCGAACATTCTTCTTATCTGCCTGTTTCTGCCCTGGGAGATGGTTACCTCAAGGAGGGCGTTGCCATCCTTTTGGTCGATAAAATAAATTGTGGCCGGAGCCGTGATTCCGTCTTCCAGCATAATCCCGGCGGACAGAGAATCCAGGCCGGCGTCGGTGGGGATGCCCCTGACCCTTACCCGGTATGTTTTGGCGACACTGTGTCCCGGGTGGGTAAGCCTGTAGGCGAAGTCACCGTCGTTGGTGAGCAGAAGCAGTCCCTCGCTGTCATAGTCAAGCCTGCCCACGGGATATACCCGCTCTTTTATTCCGTCCAGGAGATCAGTTACTTTTTTTCTGCCCCTGGGGTCTGCCACGGTGGATAAATACCCCCTGGGCTTATATATCATCAGGTAAACCTTTTTTTGGGGCTCCCCGAGGCGGCGCCCGTCCACCTCCACCCGGTCCCTGGCCGGGTCAACGGAAATTCCCGGCCGGTCCGCCACCCTGCCGTTTACCTTTACCCTGCCGGAGGCTATAATCTCCTCACAGGCCCTGCGGGAGGCTATACCGTGCCTGGACATATATTTTTGCAGTCTTTCCAAACCCACACCACTCTTTTCGGAATAATTATTGATAATGCTTTTAAGGTGAATTCTACCATAAAAACAGAAAAAATATAACCGCCGGCTAAGGCGGTCATTCTATAGAGAGGGCTTATAGGTAATGCTTCCCGGTCGGAAGCCGGAAGCCAGGAGTCAGGAGCCAGAAACTTGGGCATGGTTTACCGTGTGTTAAAAAGGGCCTGAATCCCTGGAGTCCGTAATTTTACTCCTGAAATTCTGAATTCTGAATTCTGACTTCTGTCTCCTGACCGCATAGTAATACCTATAAGCGTAATCACCCGTACAGGCGGTTGATTATGTATATGGATGCGGCCAGGGTGGTAAAATCTGCCGCCAGGCCCGAATATATCGCATACCTGTAGCGATATATGCCCACCGACCCGAAATAAAGGGTAAGCACATAAAAAGTTGTATCGCTGGTGCCCTGCATGGTGGAAACAAGCCTTCCAATATAGGAGTCCGGGCCGTGGCTGGCTATTATATCCGAGGCGATGCCCAGGGCGGCGCCACCGGAAAGGGGCCTCATTACGGCATGGGGTATGAGTTCTGCGGGGAAACCAATTATGTTGAGATAGGGGGACAGTGCCCCGACCAGCACCTCCATGGCCCCCGAGGCCCTGAATATACTTATGGATACCATCATGGCCACAAGATAGGGGATTGTTTTTATGGCGGTGGCAAAACCGTCTTCGGCTCCCTGCACAAAGGTCTCGAAAACTTTAACTCCCCTGATCATGGCCGTCAGAGGAATTACGAGAAGAATAACCGGTATGGCCCAGCGGGACAGCTCAGATATTATGGCGTACATCAGTGCCTGCCCCCCGGCCTGGAAAAAATGGATCTGAAAAGCCTGTCGGCAATAACGGCCACGGTCATGCCGCAGGCTGTTGCAAAAATAGTTGTTCCCACCACTTCAGTGGGGTCGGCTGAGCCGTGCACCACCCTTATGCCGATAATGGTTGTGGGTATGATGGTGATGCAGGATGTATTTAAGGCCAGGAAGGTGCACATGGAATTGGTGGCTGTGCGGGAGTCGCCGCTGTTCAGCTTCTGCATTTCCTGCATGGCTATAAGGCCCATGGGAGTGGCTGCGTTGCCCAGGCCCAAAACATTGGCGCTTATATTCATTATTATGGCTCCCATGGCCGGGTGGTCCCGGGGTATTTCCGGGAAAAGGAATCTCATCAGCGGGGCGATGGCCCGGGACAGGAAAGAAATAATGCCCGCCTCTTCCGCCAGCCTCATTATGCCCAGCCAGAATGTGATGATGGCGATAAGGCCGATGGATATCTTTACCGCGCTGCCCGCCCCGTCAAGGGCTGCCTTTGTGACAACCTCTATATTACCGCCGGCCGCCGCCGCCAGTATACCAAAAACAATCATACCAAGCCAGATAACGTTAACCATTTACATCACCCCCGGGGCTTGTCTATCTAAAAAATATGACAGGGCGGCCCGATATAGAACAGCGGGCAAATACTGAGGGTCAGACTTTGCCCCGGTATATTCCGAGGAGGTCAAGGCCCCTGACCCTGCCTGTAATGGTCTCAATGTCAGTGGTGTACAGTCCCCTCTCCTTCATCCTCTCAAAATAGACCGATCCGGAAAAAGTGTATTTCTTCTGCAGGCCCGGCTTTGTTTTCATCATGGAAAGCATGTAGGAAATAATGT
>JAMCVT010000033.1 GCA_023475565.1 Actinomycetota bacterium | reverse complement strand
CCGTGGTGTTTTATGACCCCTACCCTGAGATTCCTGGCTTTCAGCTCCGGTATCAGCCTTTCAAGAAAAGTGGTTTTGCCGGAACCGGAATAGCCCACAAAGGAAATTACGGGTATTTTTTTCATGCAATCAACCCTCCCCGCTCTCGCCGGCGCTTAATGTATTATAACCTGTATTAGGGCGCCTGTTCTTCCCCAAAAGTTTTTCCGCCAGAAGGTACACATTGGGCACCACAAGCAGAGTCAGCACGGTAGAAAAGAAAAGCCCGCTGATTATACTTATGGCTATGGGGCGGGTCAGGCTGCTGCCCATCACAGCCATAGGGGCCAGGCCCAATATGGCTGTAGCCGAGGTTAGCAGTATGGGGCGAAGCCTGACTTTTCCGGCCCGCCGGATGGCCTCTTCCAGTGCCATGCCCTCTCTCAGTCCCGCCTCGATGAAATCAACCAGAACTATGCCATTCCGGACCACTATGCCGGACAGGCTGACTATGCCCAGCAATGCCATGAAGCCCAGCGGGGTGCCGGTAATGAAGAGTCCCAGAACAGCCCCCGAAATCGCCAGGTAAATAGACAGGAAAACTATAGCCGGCTTGGTCAGGGAATAAAACTGCATGGCTATAATGATATATATTAGAAGTCCCACCACCAGTGAAAGCCTGCCGATGCTGGCAAAAGCCTTTTTCCGCTCCTCGTCCTCCCCCCCGTACTGAATCCGGTAGCCCGGCGGCCTGGGCACATTACCAATTTCCCCGGAGGCCGCCCGCAGTATGTCGTCGGCCAGGGTACCGTCCGTATAGGCCTTAACCGTTATCACCCTCTCCATATTACGACGGTTGATGGTTCCCGGATTCCACCCGGCATCCAGAGATGCCACCTGGCTCAGCGGCAAAACCGACCCGCTCTTCCAGGAAGGCACCCATACCCTGGACAGGCCCTCCAGGCTTGCCTCATCGGCCTTTCCGGTGCGCAGCACCACAGGATAAAGATCGTCCCCCTCCCGGTAGTCGCTTACCTTTAATCCATCCACCGCCATGCGCACCGAATAGGCTATATCCTTCTCGGCCACCCCGTAGCGGGAAGTCAGCTCGGGGGAAGAATTTACCTTTATGGTGTATGTGTCAAGGCCCATGTCATCATGGACATTGACGGTGCCCGGAGTATTTTTTAATATATAGGAAACCTTGTCTGCCATTTCCTTTAGCCTGGACAGGTCATCACCGCAAATTCTCACGGCGATTGGGGCTCCCACCAGAGGCCCCTGCTCCAGCTCCCGGACGGCCACTGTCGTTCCCGGAAAAACTACCGTCAGTTCCTGCCGAAGCTCATCCACCAGGTGTTGGGTGGTGTTGGGGCCCCCTTTTTCAACCACCACTACCAGCTGGGCCACGGTTTCGCCACGGGCGAAGGACGCCTCGTTGTAATAGAATTTGGGAGCCCCCCGCCCCACATAGGTGTGCACCGCCTCCACACCCGGCTTCCCGGCTGCTTTCCCGGCCGCCTCCCGGGCCACCGCCGCTGTCTGATCCAGGCTGTAGCCCCTAGGAGTGGTAATGTCCACGATAAACTGGTCCCTTTCGGCATAGGGAAAAAACTGGACACCGACCAGGGGCAGAAGCAACAGGGCGCCGACACTTATTAAAACAGCAGCCGCCACGGTAAGTCCCGGACGTTTTAGGGAGGAAGCCAGCCTGGCCTCATACCATACACTCAGCCTCTCAAGAAGTGGGGTTAAAAGGCCCTCCCTGAAGGCCAGGCTCCGGCCGGTACTCTCACTTTTAACCCCCTTTACCAGCCAAAGGCGCATGGTGGGGGTAAGCCAGAGCGAGACAATCATTGAGGCCAGCATTGTCACTGAAACCACCACCGGCAGCGCATAGATGAAGCTACCTATATCCCCGGGAATAAACATAAGCGGGGCAAAGGCCGACACCGTAGCCACAGTGGCAGTGAAAATAGGCACCGCCACCTCCCTGGTGCCGGTTACAGAGGCGGCATAGTCCCCCTCTCCCATGGCCAGGTGCCGCTCAATGTTGTCGTTTACCACGATGGCGTCATCCACCAGTATACCCAGGGCTATGATAAGTGCCCCAATGGTTACCTGATGAAGGCTTATTCCCATCCAGGACAGGGGACCAAAGCCTATGGCGGCCGACAGCGGAATGGAAAGGGACACTATAATAGCGGTACGCCAGTTAAGGCCGGCAAGGCACACCAGAAGAACCATGCCCATGCCTATTATGAGCTCCCGCCACAACTCTGAAAAATTACTGTCCACGCTGGCGGACTGGTTAAAAACTATGGCTGTTTCCACCCCGGGGGGCAAGTTCTTTTTTAAACCGGCCATCAGGGACTGCAGCTCTTTTTCCACGGTAGACACCGAGTATTCTTCTTTAATAAAAACCGCCAGGGCCACACCGGGCCTGCCGTTTGTTTCCACCAGCACATCGGTTCTGGCCGGGGCCCTTTCCACGGCGGCCACGTCCTTTATCCTGACCGGAGCGCCGCCGGGCTGGCGGTAGATAATGGTGTCCGATATCTCCTCCACTGTTTTGTATTCCCCTGAAGACTCCACCAATAAGCCCATCTGGCCTTCCCTCAGTATGCCGCCCGGAATATTGACATTTCTTTTTTGGAGCGCGTCTGCCATCTGGGCCCAGCTGAGCCCGCGGGCAGCCAGGGCGGCCGGGTCGGTAATCACCTGCACCTGATTGACGGGAAGTCCGGCCGTTTCAACCCTTTCCACTCCCGGCACCTGTTTTATCTCATCTTCCCAGCTTTCGGCTGTCTCCCTCAGTGAAACCGGTGCCACCCCCGGAGGGGCTAAAAGGTGCACGATCAATAAAGAGGTCTTACTGAGCTCATCCTGGACTTCAGGTGCGTCGGCCCCTGGGGGAAGCTTGGCACTGGCCTCGTTTACCTTTTGACGCAGTTTGTCCCAATTTTTTTCCGGGTCGGCGGTATCTATTAGCTTTACGATTATGCTGGAGACGCCGTTGTAAGAGCTTGACTCAATCACCATGACGTCTTCCAGCTCATTAATGCTCTCTTCCAGGGGCTTGGTAACCAGCGCCTCCACCTGGTCGGGGGCTGCCCCCGGGTAGAGGGCCAATACCCTGGCCGTCAGAACTTTAAACGGGGGGTCTTCATACCTGGGCATGGCTATAAAACCGGTCACTCCCGCAATAATAAGCACCACAAAAAGCATTACGGTAATTTTGCGGTATTTTAGCCCGGCCTCAATAATCCGCATTACTTCACCTCCACCCGGTCACCGTCCCTTATATCCTCAGGCATAAGCACGACAACCTGTGATCCGGGCTCCAGTCCGGACACCACCTCTACCCGGTCCCCCGCCACCGGACCCAGTTTGACCTCCCGCTGGCGCACCAGCGGCCCGGAAGGATCAAGCACAAAAACATATTTGAGGTCCTGGCCGCGGCTTACCACCGACTTGAGCGGAATCCAAAGCCCGGTCTTTGTTTTTAGCTGCCGGTCAACCTTTACAACCTGCCCCGGTCGCATCTCCAGGTTTTTGTTCTCCACCATCAGCTCTACCCTGAAGGTTCCGGTCATTCCTTCCGCCCCGGGACTTACCTTATGTACCTTGGCCTCTATCTTCTCTCCGCTGCCGGAACCGGCGGCCGAAGAAATTCCCCCGGTATCCACCCCGGCCCCGGCCCCTTCTTCCCATATATCAATTTCATTTGCCGGCACCGCCAAGGATATTTTTACCGGATTGAGCTGCGCCAGCACCAGCACAGGGACTCCTGCCGCCACCATCTCGCCCCGGCCGGCCATTTTATTAATCACCTTGCCCGCAAAGGGCGCTGCCAGAATACTGTGCTCCACCAGCAATTCAGCCTGCCGCAAACCGCTGGCGGCCTGCTTCGCCCTGGCATCGGCAGCTCTCAACGCAAATCTGGCGTCATCAAGGTCTTTTTGTGAGATGGCTCCAGAGGAAAACAGCTTTTCGTACCGATCAAGATCCGCCCTGGTGCGATCCACTTCCACCCCGGCCATTTCCAGCTGACTGCGGGCGTTCTCCTCCTGCGCCCGGTAGTCCGCATCATCCAGGCGGGCCATAACCTCTCCGGCAGCTGCCAATGCCCCCTCCTCCAACGGCCCCCACTGAATTCTTCCGGCCACCTGGAAAGAAAGCCTGGCTTCTTCCCAGGGCTCCACCACACCCGTTGTCTGCAGGGAATAAGCATTTTCGGTCAGCAGGACTTCCTGGACAGTCACCACCGGGAGGGGCTTTTCACTTTCGGCTGCCTGCCTGCCGCAGCCCGGAAGCAGCACTATAAGCATAAACAAAGCCAAAAACAGGGCTTTCGGCAATCCAGACAGATCCTTATTAAACATCTCCAGGCTCCTCCCCGCCACCGGCCTTATTCCCGACCGCCTGCTGAAGTATTCTGCTAAAAGACCCGTAAACAGCGTCTATGTCAATTTCTTTAAGAAACATTGACTGCAGGGCCAGCCCGGTAACTACGGCTGAAAGAATTCTGGCCAGATGATCAAATTGTATCAGGGTATCGGTCTGACCTTCATATGCTTTGCGGCACATGCTTTCGATGATGCTTATTGTTTTTCTTCCAAAAGAGGTGAATTCTTCAGAGGCCCGCTCATTATGCAGGGCCAGGGACGCCAGATTAAAGAAAAGCTTTCTAAATTCTTCATTGCGCCCGTAAACCTCCCTGGTGACATCCATCACCGTGCTTATTTTGGAGTGCACATCCACCGCTTTGTCCATGGCCTTCTCTATTGCAATCAGGTTTTCATTATTGGTTAAATCCATCACAGCGGCAAAAAGCTCCTCTTTGGTTTTAAAATGGTAGTATACCGTGCCCTGAGTCACTCCCGCCCGGGCCGCCACATCCTTTAAGGTGGTGGCCGAAAACCCATTTTCCTGAATGCATGTCCTGGCCGCCCTGACAATATCCCCCGGATCAATATTTACTTTCCTGGCCATGTAAAATCAGACCCTTCTTAGTTATTCAGCTAACTAACAAAATTATATGTCGGTTAGCTTATTTTGGCAATACTCATTGTTTTAACAGCCCTCCCGGCTTTACAAACGGAGGTAGTCTGTATCGAATATTTTATCCACCCCTTTCCCTTCCCGCGCCTTTATAATAATATTGAATAGACAATAGAAAAGACATCTGTACTGAGAGAAGGGCAGACTTTACGGGAAATATTGCCTGTTTATATGGATAATGGGCCCCGTGATATTGTATCATGTGATAAACAGAGAAAAGGGGATTTTAAGCAATTGGATATAACCGGGATTATACTGGCCGGCGGAAAAAGCAGCAGGATGGGGGAAAACAAGGCGCTGCTTGAAATAGACGGAATCACCATAATTGAAAGGGTGGCCGGGGTGGTGGCCTCGGTCTGCCCGGAAGTCATTATCGCCGGCGGCAGCAACCGGCTGGACATCCCCGGCTGCCGCACCGTTCCCGATATTTACCCCGGCTGCGGCCCCCTTTGCGGCCTCCACGCCGGGCTCACGGAGGCCGGTAACCGGTACAGCTTCGCGGTGGCCTGTGACATTCCTTTTCCGGATGCCGGCCTGATGAAACGGATAATCGGTGAAATAGAGGAGGGCTGCGCTGCTGTAATGCTGAAAACAGGCCCGTTTTTCGAGCCCCTTTTTTCGGTATACAGCAAGGATTTCGCCAAAGCCGCCGAGGAGTGCATAAAAAAAGGCATTTTCAAGGTCACCGCCCCACTGGAACTGGTGCCCTGGAAAGAGGTGGCCGTCTCGCCTAAGGAATTGGCCGGACTGGAAAGAGCGCTGATGAATGTCAACACCCCTGAAGAATACGAGCGGGCCAAAGGAATAATAAAATAATAGCCGGTATGTCGGCTGGGGATGAAAATGTACTATGGAAAAAAGCTTTGCTGAAATATACAGGGAAAACTACCAAAGGGTTTTGCTGTTCATATACAGCCTTTCCGCCGACCGGGCGCTGGCCGAAGACATTGCCCAGGAGGCCTTAATAAAGGCCTACCGGAGTTTAACCTCGCTTAGGGAAAAGTCAAAAATACCGTTCTGGCTTAATAAAATTGCCTATAATCTATCCCTTGACTTAAAGAGAAAAAAAAGCTCCCAACTGATTTCAGTTGATGATGAACTGCTGGCGGAGACACTGGCCGACCTGAGAAAAAGCATAACCCTGGAGGCTGACCAGCAAATAATGTCCGAGTGCGTTCAGAACAAGCTGCTGCTGCTGCCGGAGAACTACCGCATAACTTTGCTGCTGGATATACAGGGCTACAGCAACCGGGAAAAAGCAGAACTACTGGGCTGCACTCTGGAAAACGCCAAAATACGCCTGCACAGGGCCAGGCAAAAAATGAAAGTAATATTGGGCCGGGACTGTAACCTATATTATGATGAGAGAAATGTACTGTGCTGAACAGACAAACAATAAACCCCGGTGCGGGGTTTTTATTATTGAGAGGCGGTAAACAAAAGCTGTCGCATTATGGGAATTATGTGCAACAGATTAAGCCTCTGCTCCCTGTGATAGAATGGATATACTCATGTGCAATACCTCCGAATGTTTTGGTTTGGTTTAGTCACTTATACATTAACAGAGGTTTTGACATGGGTCTCTATTTTTTTATGTTACGGCAATTAATCCTCTACAGGCAGGATTTGTTTTATAACTGTAGAAATGGTCTTAATCATGCCTCACATATAGGCCAGTTCAGGGGTTAAAATGGATGGAGATGCCCCCTGCCTCACAGATTAAGAAATGTTGGTGAACATCAATTGCTGGAAAACACCCCTAAGCTATGGACAAGAAATTTCATATTGATCTGTCTGGCCAACCTGCTGGTTCTCACCAGCTTTTATATCCTCTTCCCCACCCTGCCGGTTTTTATAGTGCGCGTTTTAAAGGGCGACGAGTCAGATGTGGGCTATATCATAGGAGTTCTTTCACTGACTGCGGTTCTGGTCCGCCCCCTGGCCGGCTTTCTGTTTGACGCCGTGGGAAGGAAAAAAATACTGGTACTGGCTGTAATCGGTTTTTCCCTGGTCATGGTCTCATATAACCTGGTAACCAGCCTGGCGCTGCTGTTCGCCCTGAGGGCGCTGCACGGATTTACCTGGGGGTTCACCAATACGGGGTCAGGAACCGTTGCATCGGATGTAGTTCCTCCGCAACGGAGGGGCGAGGGCCTGGGCTACTACGGGATGTCCAATACCCTGGCCATGGCGGCCGGGCCCGGCTTGGGCATGTATATAATCAGCCTGACCGGTTTTACACAGCTCTTCAATATGAGCTTTGCCCTGGCAATAGCAGGCTCTGTCTGCATACTGGCCATATCTTACCCGGAAAACAGGCCTCAAAAAAAGGCCGTCATCAGCCTGGAAAGCTTTTTTGAGCCAAAGGTATTATCCCTTTACTGGATAATATTTTTTACCGCTGTGGTATACGGGGGTATTATGTCCTTTGTAACCCTTTATGGAGAACACATAGGCATAAAAAACGCCGGTACATATTTCCTGGCCTATGCGGTGACGCTGCTGATTACCCGCCCCCTGTCGGGAAGGTACTATGACAGGAAGGGCCCGGCTGGAATAATGGCTGCCGGCTTTATATCCATTGCCCTTTCCTTTGTGATACTCTTTGCGTCAAAAGGGCTGGTAATGTTTTTACTTTCGGCAGCAACCCTGGGAATAGGCTACGGCATAGTGCAGCCCACCACTATGGCCATAATCATAAACCGGGTGGCCCCCTTCCGGAGAGGGGCCGCCAACAGCACCTATTTCAGCGGCATCGACCTGGGCATGGGGCTGGGGTCCATAATGTTGGGCTTCCTCTCCAAAAAAGTAGGTCTATCTTACATGTATCTTTCCTGCAGCCTTATCATATTAATTCCAATGGTGCTTTTCTACCTGAAGGAAGCCAGAGTGCCCCATTCCAGCCCACAGTAAGCCTGCGCGAAACATTCTTCAGTACGATCAAGAACGAAATGATCCACCTGCAAAGGTTCAAGACCCGGGAAGAAGCCCCCAAAGCTATTTTCAATTATATCGAGATATTCTACAAACGGTAACGCCGACACCAAGGCTCTGACCCCGGGCTTCTTACCTGAGGCAATACATGAATTGCCAAGCAGCATAAAGCAAAAAGAAGAAATGATTCATGAAGTTTATCAAGATAACATGGCGACTATGCGTTTTTCATGGCTTATTGATAAACTTTGGCCACAATATTTGGAACTCGGGTTATAGAGCTGGGAATATTATCCTGGAACTGTATAGCTCCTGTTTAGAGCTACAGGATACATAAGAAAAGAAGGAATGGCGTCATTCCTTCTTTTCTTATGTAAAGTTTAGAATAACGGTATTCGATTTATTCGTTTTCTATTTCAAGCAAAACAATCTATATTGTGTTTAATCGAATCTTTCAGAAATAATCATTTAGGAGGTAAAAAACATGAGCTACAAAGAACTCGCCCTTGAGTATGACAAAAAGAATAACTTGGGTTTATTTCATAGCCCGGTTGTACCACCGGATCTCTCTCAAGCAAGAAACCTGATGCATTACTGTACCTATGCCTCAAATCCTTATCAAGCTGGTCTTCAGCCGAGCGAATATACCGGTTGGAGAGATGAAGAAGTGGCCTGGCATAAAACCTGCTATATTCACACCGGCCTAAATCCTACGCCTACCTACAAGTTCAAAGGGCCTGACGCCATGAAGTTTATGAATAAATATTTTGCGAATTCTTTCAAAAATTTCCCGATTGGCTCAGCCAAGCACGGCATCATGTGCGATGAAAATGGTTATGATATGATGGACGGTTTGCTGCTGAGAATGAGTGAAGATGAGTATCTTACCTATTGGCTTTCACCATGGGTTCAATACTGCGTGCTAACTAGCGGCATGGATGTTGTCGGTGAAGATCTCACGGAAAAGGTATTTATGTTCCAACTGGGCGGCCCGACTTCTCTTCAAGTTTTAGAAGCGGCCAGCGGAGATAATCTCCATGACATCAAATTTATTTGTCACCGCCCGACTAAAATCGCCGGTAGAGAGGTACTTATTCTTCGCGTGGGTATGGCTGGTTCCTTGGCATATGAGGTCCATGGCAAAATCGAGGATTCCATCCCCGTCTTTGAGCAGATCATGAAAGCGGGCGAAAAATACGGTATTCGCAGACTCGGCGTGACAGGATACAACATGACCCACTGGGAAAACGGTTTCCCGCAAGCCTATATTGATTTCCTGTTCCCATGGTTTGAAAATGAAGGCTTTGCTGCATTTCTGAAACAAGCTGGCTTAGTCGCATCCGATCTGATTTCCAATGACTCACTTAGCGGAAGCATGGGGCAAGACATTAAACTCCGCTATCGTAATCCCATTGAGCTGGGTTGGGGAAAAACAATTAATTTCGACCATGATTTTCTTGGAAAAGAAGCGCTGGAGAAAATTGCGGCCGGGCCTCATCGCGTGATAGTTACTCTTGAGTGGAACAAAGAAGACATTCTGGACATTCATCGTTCTCAGCTGGCACCGGACGAAGAACCATATGCTGATATTTCTCATCCGGATGATTTTTCATGGGGCAGGCCGACTTTCCATGCAGACCAAGTACTCAACCAAGATGGCAAATGTGTCGGCATCAGCACCGGTCGTATGATTGCCTGGTTCTATCGTGAAATGATTTCGATTTGCTCCATTGACCAAGAGTATAGTGCATTAGGTACCGATGTTTTCGTACTTTGGGGTGAACCCGGAACCAGACAGAAAAAGATTCGTGCCAAAGTTGCCCGTTGGCCATATTTTGATGTAAACAGAAATCAGAAGGTTGATGTTAGCAAGATTCCTGTGGGAACAATGGATTAAGTTTTGGTATTGGTCAAAAAATAGTGTCTATCCAATGAAAATATCGTTTATATCTTATGTTTTCCTTGGTTGTATGCACTTTTTGAGAACAAGTGTTATACAAAAAAAGGTTCAGCTCATCTTTTTGTGGGCTGGCTTTTTTGTTGTACGCTCAGCAGGGGCGTTTTCTGTCTTGAGGCAAATGAAATTACAGAACTCCTTTTGGAATTCGCCCCTTTAAAAATGGAATGTAGCCTAATTCCAAACTTTCGCTTTTCAATGGGAGAACAATAAAATATCATTCGCTTGCCATGTTGAGGGAAATATTATCTGACTTACCTAGAAATACATGTCGTAACAGAAGAGAATAATCTATTTGAGCACCTGCGTGTTTTCGGAGTCAGAAGATGCGGACATTTGTGTTTATTTTTTATTTTCCGCGAAATATGTTACAATAAAGAGGTAGATAACCGTCAAAGCCTTTACTATACGCCTGCAGCGGTCACTGATGAAGAAGAACGCATCAAGTCAAGTGTATTAAGATCATTATATACGTCAGGGAGGTAGATGTATAATATCCCGCCAAAATTATCTTACTATCAGCCTATACCAAATTCAATTATTTTTAGTTGTTGCAGGGTGTAAGAATTTTACTGTGGCTTCACAAAAATTAAATGTGACACAATCCACGGTAAGCAAAACAATTGCCTCTATGGAATATACGCTTGGATTTCAGTTGTTTGAACGGAAAAAAAGCTTAGAACTAACGCCTGCAGGAAATTTGCTTTATAAAGAATGGTTCAATATGATTAGAAATATTGAACTGTCAATTGATAAAGCGTATCTGCTATACGAAAAGCAACAAAACAGTTTAGTCATAGGCGAACCTGATTCTATGCGCTCAGATAATGACTATGCACCGGCAATTCATCAATTCCAGAAAAAATATACGAATGTGAATTTTAGATTTGAAGAGGTATTGTTAGCTGATCTTATTAACAAGCTGGACGAAGGGGAATTGGATGCTATTTTTACCATATCCTATGAAATACCCACGTTGAACGAGATGGGCATAAATTGGGAAGATGTCGCATTAAGCCCTTATATTACCGTAACTGTACACGAGAATAATCCTTTATTTTACAAGGATCATATTACCTTTACAGACCTGAAAGATGAAGGCTTCATTGTTCTGTCACCTGCGCTTTATCCCAATTACATTAATCTATTATACTCTTTATGTAAACAAAACGGTTTTGAACCGCGTATAATAATGCATGCACCTAATACGCGTTCTATGATAACCACACTTCTACGTACAGGAGTTGGCGTCATAATGGCAAACCGCTTTATTTACGATGCAGGCAGCCCAAAATTAAAGCATTTTAATATTGAGAATACTGAAAGCGGTCTTATTATTGCATGGCGTGATAATCCGAACAAACCGATTATTAATACATTCGTACAAGAAATTCTTACTTTTAACAAACAAAAAAACTTTAAATAAGGAGTTTAGTTACCAAACAGGTACCTATGGAATGGATGCTTAAAAAAGTATTTAGCCAGTAGGTACTTTTTTCTTTTTTTATACACTTAAGCCAGCATCGGAGGTAGTATAATACACTGCTCCGAAGAAGATAGATGTGTTTGGCAATATAAAAAATGTAGCAAACGGAACATGATTTTTAGAGCACCCCTGCTATCATAAATCAATGCCGGTAAAGAAATTAAATTGGAACATGAAAAAATGGAATGCAGCAATTCAAAATATTCTCTTTTTAAACCTGTTGTTAGTGCTATATACTTTGTACAAAGGAACGTTCCACGAAATAATATTCAAGGAGATTGATTTCATGACGGGAAATTGCGAATATGAAATAAATTGTTCGTGAAATGAAAAATGGTAAAAGAAGTTACTATTATCCAGGTTTGGGCAATGCAGAAAATCCATTAAGACCGAATTGAAGCAATCCGGAATATCAGGGCTGTAATTCTTTGCGGAGATCCGGGAGAATGGCAGGGAACCATACGGGCTATCGTTTTGTTGGCACCCTATGAGAAAGATTATGCCGGTTTATGTGGCATTAGTGGTCGTTACTTGGATTTAAGCACATTAAAGCAATTATTAGAATATATGTCACATATTATGAGGTTCTGCATTTTGCACATATTAAGGCAGAAGTGTAAAGGAGAGTGATATCTTGAATACAAAGATAACAAGCGTATTAGATGTCTTTAAACAGGCTGCCAACACTTTGAGCAACCCCGAGGTACAAGAGTGGAAGCGGCAAGGAGGAAAAGTAGTCGGATATTTCTATTCCTACATCCCGGAGGAAATAGCAACCGCTGCCGGTTTATTGCCGTTTAAGATTAGAGGAACAGGCAGTCCGGGAGCCCAATTAGCGGATAAATATTTTTCCCAAAACGTGTGCAGTTTTGTTCGTGACACTTTCGAGTTGGCACTGAAAGGAGAACTTGGATTTCTTGACGGAGTCGTAACGACCAATAGTTGTGACCATCTTCGGCGCATCTATGACAACTGGTTGACAATAGAAAATAATCCTTGTTTTCATTTCGTTCATCTCCCCAAAAAACGCGGCAAGGAGCAAACAGACCTCTATTATCGAGAACTCTTGCAGTTTAAGAAAAGTATCGAAGAAAATTTTGGAGTTCAGATCACAGATGACAAGTTGGGGGATGCGATAAAACTCATTAATGAAAAAAGGCGTTTGCAAAGGGAAATTTATGAATTAAAGAAAAAAGGAAATCCCCCGTTAACTGGAGCGGAGACGCTTGCAATCATGGTCGCGGGTACAGCAATGCCTGTAACACGCTACAACCAATTACTGCAGGAATTGATTGCCGAGTTGGGCATGAGTGAAGACCGGAAAGCTCCTATAGCCCGTTTGATGCTTGTTGGTGGAGAGTTAGACAATCCCGAATTAATCGAGATTCTTGAGAGTCAAGGAGGTTTGGTTGTTACAGACGCGTTGTGGTATGGAACCAAGGCTATATGGAACAACGTTGCTGAAACTGGAGATCCGTTAAGTGCGCTTGCCAGCTATTACCTTGAGGACCGACCGGTATGTCCCCGTTTATTTGGAACTTTTTCAGAGAGATTTAAATATGTAAAGAAAATGGCTGAGGATTATAAGGCGGATGGAATCATATCTGTACGTCTCCTGCTTTGCGATCAGTGGGGTTTCGAACAAGATGATCTTGCAGGCTTCCTGAAGGAAGAAAAAATACCTTATCTGAGATTGGAAACTGAATACGCCTTAGGTACTACAGGACAATTAAAGACAAGAGTCCAAGCATTCCTTGAGACTCTGAGGGAGGTATGACAATGGAAGCGAAAACAGGACTTGAACGCATGTACGAGTACACTGGACGGCTGCAGGCAGTTATCGGTATGCTGGAACAGGCACCGCCGGAGCAGCAGAATCCGGTTTTGATAGGCCTGATGCGCTTGATACTTGAAGCCGATGAAAAAACAATAGACTGCGCGTTAAACGGCAAACCTTTTGTATCCGGCTGGTATGGAAACGCACCGGAGATCTACACATCGATGGGTATCCATTTTATAAATCCTGTGTTTGCTATCTTGGTTCATATGTATCTTACTGACCTGTACGATGTTAAGGAAGCTGACAAGATATCCCTTCCGGACGATGTTTGCTCGCTGATCAGATTCAGTGCCTATGCCGTTCAGGAACGACTTCTTCCCAGACCGACTGCGATAATTGCAATGCTGCAGCCTTGCGACGCAGAGTTAATGCTGCATCAGTCGTATCAGAGCAGTGAGCATTGGGGTGGAGTGCCAACCTTTGCGCTTGATCCCGCTTACGGGAATACTGACGAAGACTTCCGGTATTTCACCGGCGAATTGAAACGGATGATTACTTTTTTGGAAGAACTCACCGGGAAAAAGTTTGATGTCAACAAACTGCGAGAGGTAGTGGAAGAGACAAACCGGCAATACGAAGCATGGGCTGAATATAACGAACTCAGGCGTGTCGTTCCTTGCCCGGGAGGTTCTTTCCAGGGATCGGCAGCTTGCTGGCCTTTGACTCAGCATATACCTTCAGGGGACCCTAGGTCTACCCAATTGATCAAGATGATGGTTGCTGATGCCGAGCAAAGGGTAAAGGCTGGGAAGGGCTTTGTGGAGAATGAAAGGATTAGGATTTTATGGGCGGATTTAGCTCCCCAATGGGCTGACTTAATCTCACCCTGGCTGGCGGAAGAGTGGGGAGCCAACGTTGTTATGGACTTCCAGGGATATACCCCTTACACTCCCATTGACACCTCAACTGAGGATACGATGCTCTTTGGACTTGCCAGGAGGGCGCTGTCCGAGGTGCCAATGATCAGGCAGGGACGTGGTACCGTAGAAACCATGATTGAGGACATGACGCGTATTATTCGGGATTACAGCATCGATTGCGTGATCTTTCCCGGCCACATGGGGCACAAAGACCAAGCAGGAAGTATTCATTTTATGAGGGAAGTTTGCCGCAGTCTGAATGTACCGCTCTTGTGCCTTACAACCAGCTTATTCGATGAACGGTATACACCATTAGACAAGGTTAAACAACAAATTTCTGAGTTTTTCACTGTAACCGGCCTAGGGAATAAATAATATTGTATTTCCGATTTGGTTAGGCACACCAGTATTCAAAAAAGTGGATGAGCGGCAGACGTAGTTTATAAGATATAAAATGCCGCTCATCAAATATTTTTAAGGGGTATTGTCTTAATGATTGTTTGCGGATGTGATTTAGGTTCAGCAACCGGGAAAGTAGTTTTAATGAATAATAATGCCATCTTATCCTGGTCAGTAAGATACATATGA
>JAMCVT010000099.1 GCA_023475565.1 Actinomycetota bacterium | reverse complement strand
TTGATAGTTGAAGGTATGCATGCTAGGATTTTATTGAACTCATCCTGTCCGAGTGTCTTATTTCTCCCTGCCCCACCCGGCGAGGCTAATTCAAGAAGATTTTTACCAGACGGAGTTAAAAAAAACTTCAGTAAATAATTTAATTCCACGTTTCCTTTTGACTTCCACATCGGGAATCTGTGCGAAGCAATCATTCCTTTTTCTTGGGTGGTAGTAATGCCGACGGCTTGCTCCCATGCAAAAACAATATTAATAATTAAACAGTCCGCCTCAATCCAAAAAACGGATTTATTCCCCAGGTCGCTTCCTTTAACCGGTTCTTTATAAAATAATCCTTTTCCGTGAGAACGAATACCGATTTCTTGATACTCATAATCAGAAATAACCTCAACAGGTTTTCTAACTTTTTCAAGCAATTCACCTAATTCAACAATTCTCCAGTCACTCGGGTAATTTTTATAACTCCTATTTATCACAGAATACTCACTATTTCCTTTCATAACCCCTACCCGCAATCAAAGATCATCAAAGTATATAGTAATCTCAATTATCACTAATGATATTACCATTTTCGCAGGATTCCTTTGCCTTTTCCAGTACGTTACAGAAATTTTCCCAGCGGGCATATTCAAGAACAGTAGTCAATTCCCTTGCCAGCCAGTATTCAGACCCGTATTCATTGATGTGCTTAATTTCCGCAAAGGTTTTACCGCTATATTTTTGAATATTGCTCATAGTCCCAACTCCTTGAGATACCTGGCCATTTGCGCTTCCACTCCGGCAAGCTCCTTTTGTATGTCGGCAATATTGTTTTTCACTTCTTCAATATCCACCAGTGCTTCTTCTTCAAAAGTATCGACATACCGGGGGATATTCAGGTTGTATTCGTTGGCTTTTATATCGTCAATGGTTGCCATATGGGCAAATTTTGCAATATCCGCACGGTTCTCATAAGCTTTTACAATATCGTCAATGTGTTTTGTTTCCAGCCTGTTCTGATTCTTATCTTTCCGGTAGCGGAGGTTGCCATCTTCATCCTTGCCGGATGCGTCAATAAAAAGCACATCATCACGGTTGCGGTTTTTCTTAAAAACCAAGATGCAGGCCGGAATGCCGGTGCCGTAAAACAGGTTGGCAGGAAGGCCAATTACTGCATCCAGCAGATTCTTTTCAATCACGGCCTGCCTTATCCTTCCTTCGGACGCACCCCTGAATAAAACTCCATGGGGAGCAACGGCGGCGATTCTGCCACCGCTTTTAAGACTGGCTATCATGTGCAGCAAGAATGCCCAGTCTCCTTTACTGGCAGGAGGCACCCCCCAGTCAAAGCGGTGATATCTGTCAAGGGATGCCTCCATCTTGAATTCTTTTCCTTTGCCGGTCATTTCGCCGCCGGTGTTAAATCCTGCCGCCCATTTGTCCTGCGAAAAGGGCATATTGGCCACGATAACATCAAACTGCATAAGATTTCCATCGGAGTCCAAATGCATGGGGCTGGCAAGGGAATCGCCCCAGGCAATCCTGGCGTCCATTATTTCATGGAGAAACATGTTCATTTTGGCCATAGACCAGGAAGACCCGTTCATTTCCTGTCCGTATAGCGAAAGACTTTTTATTAAGCCGTTATCTTTTTCTTTGGCTGTATTTCCGGTTTTAATCAGCAGTGATCCGGAGCCGCACGTGGGGTCATACATGGTGTCGTTTATTTTGGGATTGACGATACGCGCCATCAGTTCTGAAACTTCAGACGGGGTAAAGAAGGAGCCGGCTTTTTTACCCGCCTGGCCGGCAAACTCGCCAATCATATATTCGTATGCATCGCCAATGGTGTCGGAAGCCACCTTGCCTTCCTCGGCCTGAATGGAAGAGGGGCGCAAATCAAGGGGTTCAAAATCCTCAAGCAGTTCTCTCAGCCTGGTATTTTTTTGCTTATGATTGCCCAGCATGGCTTCACTGTTAAAGTCTATGCTTCTAAATATCCCTGCGAACAGTGAAGGATTGTCATCTTCTATCCCCCGTAAGGCGATATTGATGAGTTCCCCCAGATTGTCGCTATATCTGTTTTGATAAAGCCATAAGAATCTGTGTTTTTCCCTGATCACAAAAGGGAGTCTGTTTATCGCTCTTTGTATCCTCACCGGGTCATTATATTTCTCCTCTAACTCTTCGACCTTTTCCAGATAGGTGTCGCTCAGATATTTTACAAAAAGCATAGGCAAGATGTAGTCTTTGTAATTGGCTGCATCTATAGCCCCTCTGAAAGTATTCGCTCCCCTCCAGAGAGCCGCCTCAATGTCTTTTCTCGTAGTAGCCATCATGCTTCCTCCTTGGCGCTTGCCGTGATACTGTTTATTACTGCCGCCATAAGCCTTTGATCTTCTTCAATCATACTCCCAAGCAGTTTTTTCCTTTTTTTATATAGCAGCCACATCTGGCCAACCGCTTTTTGTTTATCATAGTCTATGGATGGAATATCCAATGCCGCCAATGACTTCGCGGATATGGATTTAATTGCCGCAACCGAACCGACAATATTGCTATTTAGCCAGGTCATGCCCTGGTTTTCCAGCAGGCAGGCTATATAGGCCGGGCAATAGTCTTTGAACACACGAATAACAAAGAGATTACTTGAAAAAACTGTGTTTGACATGTCCTCAATTATTAGCGTGGCAATGTCCGGATTCAGCCGTTTCAGTAAAATATCGTTCTTTCGAACGAAATAGCTATCATCAACTGAGGTATGCCTTTTTATTTCTGAAGCACTTTGTATATCATTGAAAATTCCTAAATGGTTAGGCTGAATAAAGTTATATGTTATCGCACCAGTGGAGTCTGCCCCCGGTTGCTTGGGGTCGGGCACACCATTCAATATGTCGGCAATTTTATTGAGTTTTACTTTTTTTAGTGTCGTCACCTTTTCACTCCCTTCAGCAGACATTACGGGAGAACGCATTAAAAAGTTTTGTGGGAGGCTAACGGAGTCGCCTCCCACTTCAAATTGCAAAATTTTTTTCTTATGACTTGTGGCATTCTTTACAACAGTAAGCACATCCGTCTACTTGGGTATAAATGGTTTCGGCTTTCGCTACAGCTTCATTACAATCAGTAAAATAGCCTAAGTATGTTTTGCTTGGAGCCAGAATTATCCATGCGCATCCGTCTTTGTGGACTTCATGAACACTACTGTTGGCTTGGGGATTGTCATTGACGTAATAATGATAATAACCTGCCATGCCTTCTCCTTTCCGAGACAGTGAGCATCAGCCAGCAAAACCGCATATACCCTTGCATTTAAATGTTATTTGCGATATCATGTGATTGCATAAAATCAACCTGCGCTGGTTTTCAGCGGCAAGTCCAAGAACGGCTGGTTCTCGGGCTTGTTTTTTGTCTCTGTTTTTTTGGTTGGTCCTCTCTAGAAAAGGACTGCAACCAAAAATTTCACCTTAATGTCAATTATACCAAAATAGTGTTTACGGTCAATATATTTCTTTGTTAATGATTAACATGCGGTTGCTGTATAGAAAATTACGCCTTGTTCGATAATTTTCTATACAGGGGGATGAGAAGGGGGACTCCCCCCTTTATTGCGGGGTGAAGGGCCGGATGCCCTGAGGGGCGGCAGCCCCTTTAAATAAGGAGGTAAAAAATGAACAGCCTTAAACCTGGGATAAAAGGTGAGGCCGCTGTCGTGGTAGATGACTCGGACACCGCCCTTGCCTATGGCAGTGGGGGTGTCCCGGTATTTGCCACTCCGGCCATGATAGGACTGATGGAAAAGGCCGCCCTGTCTTCGGTGGAACCCCTTCTGGAAGACGGGATGACTACTGTGGGAACGGTTTTAAATGTGCAGCACCTGGCGGCCACCCCGGTGGGAATGAGGGTCACCGCCACCTCTGAGCTGACGGAGGTGGCGGGCAGACGCCTGGTCTTCCTGGTAGAGGCAAGGGATGATGTGGAGGTGGTGGGCCGGGGAACCCATGAAAGGTTTATTGTTACTCAGAAAAAATTTTTGGACAGGGCCGCCTCAAAGAAAAAATAGTACTCTTTGTAACTTCAAAAATGTTGGAAGGAAAATGGGCCATTATATAGAATAAAAACTAATTGCAATGAAATTTATTTTTGTCAGTTTATGGCAGTCCTTATGCCATATTAACATGGATAGGATTGCCCTAAGTTACAAAAAATTATTATGCAAGGGAGGGTAAGTTGGCAGGGGCGGCTTTTATTATCAAAAGAGAGTTTTTAATTATTGAGAGGAGAGGAATTAAATGGCATACGATGCAACCAAGCTTAAGGACTTTGAAATAGCTGAACAGGCAGAAAAGAATATGCCTACCCCGGATCAGTGGAGAGAAAAACTGGGTCTCCAAAAAGATGAGGTTATCCAGTACGGCAGGATAGCCAAGCTTGATTTTATTAAGATTATCGAGAGGCTTAAAGACAAGCCGGATGGTAAATACATAAACGTTACCGCCATCACCCCGACCCCTCTGGGCGAAGGAAAAACAACCACCACCATGGGCCTGGTGGAAGGTCTCGGCAAAAGGGGCCAAAGCGTAGGTGCGGCTATTCGCCAGCCCTCGGGCGGACCTACTATGAACGTTAAAGGTACTGCTGCCGGCGGAGGAAATGCCCTGGCCATTCCCATGACCGAGTTCTCACTGGGACTCACCGGCGACCTCAACGACATTATGAATGCGCACAACCTGGGCATGGTGGCCCTCACCGCCAGGATGCAGCACGAGAGAAACTATGACGACGCCGAACTGGCCAAGAGGAACCTGCGCCGCCTGGACATCGACCCCACCAGGGTTGAATTCAACTGGATCATCGACTTCTGCGCCCAGGCCCTGCGCAATATCATCATCGGTATAGGCAGCAAAATGGATGGCTACATGATGCAATCCAGGTTCGCCATTGCCGTCAGCTCGGAAATAATGGCCATCCTGGCTGTGGCCAAGGATTTAAAGGATATGCGGGATAGAATCGGCAAAATCATTGTAGCCTATGACAAGAAGGGCAAACCTGTCACCACCTCCGACCTGGAAGTGGCCGGCGCCATGACCGCCTTTATGAGAAACGCCATCAACCCCACCCTGATGAGCACCGCCGAGTACCAGCCCGTTCTGGTGCACGCCGGCCCCTTCGCCAACATCGCCATCGGCCAGTCCTCCATTATTGCCGACCGCATTGCCCTGAAGATGTTCGACTACAACGTAACTGAGAGCGGATTTGCCGCCGATATCGGATTTGAAAAGTTCTGGAACGTGAAGTGCCGCTTCAGCGGGCTGACTCCCAACGTTTCGGTTATTACCGCTACCATCAGGGCCCTCAAAATGCACGGCGGCGGCCCCAAGGTTGTTGCCGGGCGGCCTCTGCCCGAAGAATACACCAAGGAAAACGTGGGACTGGTGGAAAAGGGCTGCGCCAATCTGGTTCATCATATCAATACTGTCAGAAAGGCCGGTATCAACCCGGTGGTCTGCATAAATGCCTTCCATACCGACACCAAGGACGAGATTGCTGCGGTCCGCAGGGCTGCCGAGGCTGCCGGAGCGCGCTGCGCCCTGTCCGAGCACTGGGCCAAGGGTGGAGACGGAGCGCTTGAGCTGGCCGATGCTGTAATCGATGCCTGCAAAGAAAAGGTTAATTTCAAACACCTCTATCCGCTGGAAATGCCTCTGCGGCAGAGAGTTGAAGCTATCGCCAGGGAAGTATACGGAGCAGACGGAGTATCCTGGACTGCCGAGGCTGAAGCAAAGGCCAAGGCCTTTGAGGAGAACCCCGAGTATAAAGATTTCGCCACCATGATGGTCAAGACCCACCTGAGCCTCAGCGCCGACCCGGCAGTGAAGGGAGTTCCCAAGGGCTGGATCCTGCCGGTCCGTGACGTCCTCATCTTTGCCGGCGCCAAATTCCTCTGCCCGATGACCGGCACCATCAGCCTGATGCCCGGCACCAGCTCAGACCCCGCCTACCGGAGAATTGACGTTGATACCGAAACCGGAAAAGTTATGGGGCTGTTCTAAACCTGATACTGTTCAAAAAGGGTTCCCGCAAGGGAGCCCTTTTTTACGTCATTGGGTCTGGAAAGAAATTTATAATAAGGCTTTTGTCGTGATAAGAAGGAATACCAAATGATTTAAAAGAATTAAATAATTATCTTAGTTTAGTAGTGCAAAGTGCCCTGCCGGGTACGGTATTAATCCTGTCCCGGTGGAACAATATGGTTAAGGGGCTGTTTGTTTTCATTAAATAAGAATGGGAAAAGGAGTGTTAGATAAATGTCAAGGCCCCCTAAATGCAGAAGGGTCGAGTTTGTACCCCAGTTGACATATTTCAAGCCGGCGGGGGTGCCTATAAGGGATCTTACTGAGGTAATCCTCACCATTGAGGAACTGGAGGCCATAAGGCTGAAGGACCTGAGGGGGCTTGAGCAGGAAGCCTGCGCGGAAAAGATGGGGGTTTCCCGTCCAACTTATCACAGGATACTGACCTCGGCCAGGCAGAAAGTTGCCGAGGCCTTGATCAAAGGGAAGGCCATAAAGGTTGAGGGAGGCAACTTCCAGGTGGTGATAAAATATTTCCGCTGTCTGAAGTGCGGCCACCAATGGGAGGAAAAATGCGATCACAGGCCTGAATCAACCTGCCCCACCTGTGACACGGCGGAAATACTGCGCCTGAACAGCGATGGATCCCTGTTTAACTGCCGGCGCTGGAAAGAAGGCCAGAGGATAAAAAAGCAGACCATATTTTAATCTGCTTTATTTGAGACAGGCCTGCCGTGAGCCGGAAACCAAGGTTAGCCGGGGGGTGAGGGGACTGGGCAGGATTGGAGTTGTTAGAAAGGATCCCTTTTATCTGGACTGCCTGTCGCTAAACGGCGAACGTGAGAGAGACAGGCTTTTTTGCCGCCATGACTACCGGCATATGGTTTTAGTCTCGCAAATCAGTTGCAAAGTAATAAAACAGACCGGCGGGCTTAATATTCTTGTTAAGACAGAAGGGCTGAGCGGAATAAGGTCTGCCCTGGAAGTGGTATATGCGGCCGGGCTTCTTCACGACATGGGCCGCTGGCGCCAGTACGACACCGGTGAGGATCACGCCCTGGCCGGGTCAGTTATGGCCGGTAGTGTTCTGGAGAGGGCCGGTTTTTCGAAAAGGGAGGCAGGGGTAATCACCAGGGCCATAAGGGAGCATCGCAAGGCCCTCCCGGGGCAGAGCTACCTTGGCCGGGTGCTGTGCCTGGCCGATGACCTGTCCAGGCCCTGCGGGTCCTGCGGCGCCAGGCTGGACTGCTATAAATATGAGTACATGGAGAATATAAAAAAAGAAACATTACAGGGTATGCGCTGGATGCCGGTTAGAAGATAAAATGTCAGGGAAGTGTGCAGCCATGGAAGTAAGAAATCTGGTAATCAGCAGCCGGGAACAGGCGGTAAGGGAGATACTGGCGGTGGGGGCCGACCCGGCGGGGTCCCGCTGGATGGCTCCCAAGGCAGTGCACAGGGCGCTGAAAATAACCGGCCTGTCACCAAAGCAGGCTAATATTATAAAACAGGAGATGCTTGGCAAGGGCGGCGACGCCGCCGTGTCAAGGGGAGTTCTGGACTGTTCGGCAGAACTTTCCGATGTTATTGTAATGGGCACTGTCAGGCAGATAGAGTCCATGGCGGCCAAATTAAAGATGCAGCCCTTCGGGCTCCCGGCACTGGCCGATAAAATACGGGAGGCGCTTACCTCCCTGGAGGGGCGCAAGCCCTTCAGTCTGGACTGCCGCGGCCGGATTCTTCCCATAGGGTCCCGCACCCTGGTGATGGGTATACTCAACGTAACCCCGGACTCTTTTACCGACGGGGGGGAATTTTTTGATCCCGGCAGGGCGGTGGAACATGCCCTGCAGATGGAGGAGGAGGGGGCCGATATAATCGACCTGGGCGGAGAATCCACCAGGCCGGGTTACCGGAAAATAGGCGCCGGGGAGGAAATAGACAGGATAATACCGGTTCTTTCCCGGCTGTTAAGGGAATTGAAGGTTCCGGTATCTGTCGACACTACCAAGGCTGAGGTGGCAGAGCGGGCACTGGCAGAGGGAGCCCATATAATTAACGACCAGTGGGCGCTGCGCCGTGACCCCGGTATGGCCGGCATAGCTGCCGGATACGGTGCTCCCGTTATCATTATGCACAACCAGACCGGAACGGAGTACAGGGATATGATGGGTGATATGGTCGGGTACTTCAGGGGGAGCATCGAAATAGCAAGGCGTGAAGGGATTGACCGGAACAGAATAATCATAGACCCGGGTATAGGGTTTGGGAAAACACTGGAGCAAAACCTTGAAACCATGAGAAGGCTCAGAGAGCTGGACTGCCTGGGACTTCCGGTACTGCTGGGCACCTCCAGGAAGTCGATGATTGGCAAGACCCTTGACCTTCCCACCGGCCAGAGGGTGGAGGGGACCGCCGCCACGGTGGCTCTGGGGATAGCTTACGGGGCTGATATTGTAAGGGTTCACGACGTTAAGGAAATGGTCAGGGTGGCCCGTATGACCGATGCCATGGTACGCCCGGCTACGGAGGAAAGCAGCAGTGGATAGCATTATCATGAAGGGGATGAGATTTTTCGGCCATCATGGCGTGCTGGCCGGGGAAAGGGAGCAGGGCCAGGTTTTCGTGGTGGACCTGGAGCTGCTCCTGGATCTTAAGCCGGCCGGAGATACCGATAACATTGACCTTACGGTCAGCTATGCCGAGGTTTTCGACGTGGTGGAAGAGGTGGTGGCCGGAGAGCCAATGAATCTTATAGAGGCGGTGGCCGAGCGGGTGGCCGGGAATGTGCTGGAAAATTTCAAGAGGGTGCGGGAGGTCAGGGTTACACTAAAAAAACCCCAGGCCCCCATAATGGGAGCGTTTGAATATATGGCCGCAGAAATCACCAGATCAAGATTCTGAATTCTGGGTTCTGTATTCCGACCAATAAGAATGTCAGAATAAGTATATTTTCAGGATAGAAGGGTTTGGAATATATTGGCTGAGAGGGTCTATATAGGCATCGGTTCCAACATGGGTGACAAGGAGGGCAATATACTGGGGGCACTGCGTATGCTGGGGGAAGACGGCAGGCTGTCCGCACAGGGATCTGCCCCTTTATATAAGACAGGCCCGGTGGGCTACACTGACCAGGACTGGTTTTTAAATACCGTGGCGGCCTATGAGACAGCTCTCACACCCCATGAACTCCTGGGGGCGCTCATGGGGATTGAAAAGAAAATGGGCAGGGAGCGCACCGTCCGCTGGGGTCCCCGGGTTATCGACCTGGACATACTCCTGTACGGGGATGCCGTGGTGAATACCCCGGACCTTCAGATACCCCACCCGAGGATTGTGGAAAGGGCCTTTGTGGTTGTCCCCCTGGCCGACCTGGCCCCGGATATTCTGCTGCCCGGCGGGAAAACAGCGGCCTCCCTGGTGGTGGATCTGTCAAAAACACAAGCAGTTGAGAGGTATAAGGCATGAAGAACACCCGCATTGCCCTGGTCCAGATGCAGTCTCAACTGGGGATGGTGGAAAAAAACACTGACAAGATTATAAAATATATATCCGCTGCCGGGGCTGCCGGGGTTGATATAATCTGCTTTCCGGAGATGTGCCTGCAGGGGTACAGCAGGGACAGGGCAAAGCCGACATCGGTAAAGGTTCCCGGGGAGATAAGCGGCCTTTTGAGTGAGGCCGCCCACAGGGCGGGGCTGACCGCACTGGTGGGCCTGGCTGAGGAAAGCGGGGGGGAAAAGCCCTGCATCACCCAGCTGGCTGTTTTTCCTGACGGCAGCTGGCAGAAATACCGGAAGACCCACCTGGGCAAAAGTGAGCTTCCCCATTTTACACCCGGAAACCACCTGCCGGTTTTCAATGCTGAGAAGGCCGTCTTTGGTGTAGAGATATGCTGGGACCTTCATTTCCCGGAGGTGACCACCATACTGTCCCTGAAAGGCGCTGAAATAATCTTTACCCCCCACGCCTCCCCGGTGATCGTTGGAGACAGAAGGGGAATCTGGATGAAATATATGGCGGCCAGGGCCTATGACAACTCGGTGTTTGTGGCGGCCGTAAACCTTGTGGGCAGTGACGGAGCCGGGTCGCAGTTTTGCGGGGGTGCCCTGGTGATAGACCCCAAGGGCAACCCGGTGGCCGAGAAATTCGACGGGACCGAGGGAATGCTGGTGGCCGACCTGGATTCCGGCCTGATCAACACCGTGCGCATGAAAAAGTCAAAATCCATGAGGGACAGTTTTTTCCTGGACGGCAGGCGGCCCGATCTCTACGGCCCCCTGGTGGGGAAACAGTAATACAGCCATCAGCCCCTGATAATTTGATATTAGTTGGCCAGGCGGAATCTTTCATACAAACTGGTTAATTGTTTGGAGGTTAGGCCATGAAAAAGCAGTTAGCGGTAATCGGTTTGGGCCGGTTTGGTATGAGCCTTATTGAAGAGCTGGCGCAAATGGGCCATGAAGTTCTGGCCATTGATTATGACGAGCAGAAGGTAAACACCGTGGCCGACACGGTGACGCATGCCGTGCAGGCCGACGCCATGGACGAGCAGGTCTTAAAAGCCCTGGGCATAAGGAATTTTGACACCGTGGTGGTATCCATCGGTGAAAATATACAATCCAGCATACTGACCACCATACTATTAAAGGAAATAGGCGTTGCGAAGGTTGTGGCCAAGGCCAGGAACCACCTGCACGGCAAGGTGCTGGAAAAGATAGGGGCCTCGGTTATATTTCCGGAAAGGGATATGGGCAGGAGGCTGGCCCATATACTTGTCTCGGAGGGCATACTGGACCAGATATACCTGTCCAGGGACCACAGTATAATGGAGATAAAGGCCCCCGGGCGGTTTGTGGGTAAAAACCTGGTGGAAATTGATGTCAGGAGGAAATTCAAAGTTACCATACTGGCTATAAAAAGGGGCGAGGAGATAGTGGTTTCTCCCAGGGCCGAGGAAATTATAGCTGAAGGCGACATACTGGTGGCCATAGGTAAAAACCACGACCTTCAGAAGCTGTCCCACCCGGAAAAATGATTGCAAAATGAAGGGACACGGCAAAAGCTGTGCCCCTTATACTTCTATTGTGTTTTACTGTGCCGCGGCTATGCTGGTCAGGACCATACGGCCGTACTGATCTTCATAATATTTGAAGGACACATTGTCTCCCCTATTCAGTGCTTTGCCCTCAAAGATGCCTTTGACCTCCTCGGAGAGCCTGAAGGCGTTATCTTCCCCGTTAAACTTGATCTCCACCGAATTACCGTCAATCTGGCCATTGTAAGTCCCGCTGCCGGACTTCTCCTGGGTCGTGCCGCTCTCCTGCCCCGAATAGGCACTGCCATTTTGAGCTGCCGGATTTGGAGCATCTACTGCTTTATTCTCTTTTTTTCCGCAGCCGGCCATCAGGCCGGCCAGTAAAATAAAGACCGCCAGCAGGCTGACAATTTTTCTGCCCAAAAAAACACCTCCTGAAATAGGAGACGGTTAATGGCTGAATAATGTTCCGGGAACTTGAAGGAAAAAAATTTCTTATGGTTGTTTTAAAAGCAAAGTCAGCTTTATTTGAGGCTGGCTTTTTTCGCAGGGCCGGATCAGCCGGCCTTTTTAGCGTTAGACCGGAAGCCGGTCAGAAGCACCTTTCCCGCTGGCCGCCGGTAAGGGCCTATAACCAGTTTTCCGTAGGGAAGGAAGCCTATTAAGAAGGTAAGCGCCAGCGACCCCAGCGCACATAGAACAAAGGCCAGAACACTGGACAGCACAATGTGCCCGGCGGGAAGGATACCGCCTAATTCACTGACTGCATACTTAAGCGCCAGGGCGTGGGAAAGGTAGGCGCCGTATGAATATTTGCCTGTAAAGGTTAAAAATCTGCGGAGGTAGGATACCCTCCCCGATATTATCACGGCCAGACCATAGATCAGAAGTATTTCCGATACCGTGTAAAAGAACATGGATGGCTTTAAGGGGGTGGAACAGTTAAAATCTATCCTTCCGCCTAAACCCCCGGCCAGAAGCTCGTACCCTATCCACACGTATAGGGCCGCAAAAAGGAAACTGTTCCAGCCGACTGACCGGCTGACGAAGATCCGCCATTTCATTATCCCGGCTCCAGCCAGCCCGCCCATAATAAAATAAAATATAAAAAAGAGAAAATTTCTATCCCGGTAGTCTATAAAAAGTGCCTGCCAGAGTGATGAAGACAGATGCAGGTTTTCCTGCGGTATGTAGCTGTGTGAAATCCACATCAGCCAGGCATAGCCTCCGGCCAGAAGAATAACCGCTGAAACCATCCGGGGTCTGGAGGACACCATTCCCCGCGTCTTTTTAAAGGAGTGCAGCAGTAAAGGGTAGGCCAGGTAAAACTGGAAAATCATGATCACAAACCAGAGGTGGTAGATTTCACTGCCCGTAAGCACCGTCTTGCCGAATTCTTTAAGCCAGACGGCGGTTATTTGGGGAAGCCCGTTAAAGTGGATCTCATATATGCAGGTCCAGACAAGATAGGGCGCCAGTATATCCAGGGCTCTCTTTTTAATAAAGGAAGTGTAGTTCAGCCTGTCGTAGTAGTTGTAGAAAAGGGTGGCGCCGGTCACAAATACAAAGGCGGGCACCGCGAACTTGGTGAAGTGCAGTATCATCCCCAGCACGGCGGCCTCGGCCGGCCGGATATCCGGAGACTGCGAGTAGTAGCCCAGGGAGTGCTGAAATACCACGGCCAGGAAGGCCAGTCCCCTTAATATATCCAGCTCGGGTATTCTTTCCTTTGTTACTGTGGCTGACATTCCGCTAAAGGACGACATTTCAAAGACCTCTAAAATAAAAAAATCCAGTGCCGTATTATCCGGGACACCGGTGTGGTGTTAAGTAGAAGTATAGCATAATCTGGGGTATTTTGTCAGGTAAACAACGCGCATACTTTAAGTAATCACAGACCCTGTGCCAACAAATTGTTAAAATAATATAGCGTCACCTTCTCCGTTTATGGGAGGGTGCAAAACCTGTTTAAGAAATTTACCAAAAAGTGTTAGAATGTTATCATATGAAGGTCTATATGATAACATTCAGGATTCAATGATAACATTCGAATGAGGATGACCAAAGAGGGGCTAAAACATCTATGATTAAGGATGTTATAATGCATTTTATAGGAGAATTTTCTATTCAGGAAATTGAACAGGCCTGCCCCAACGTTAGCCGGCCCACTATATACCGTGTTCTGGATGCTTTAAAAAACGAGGGTGCTGTTGATTGCATTGTACCTGGCCGTCATGCCAGGTGGGTAAGAAAATAGCGGCCGGTGGTAACTCTATTATCATTTTCCAAAGACTGATCATATACCGCTAACTGTTTTCCCCCGGAATGTGAAAGCGGCATACCGCCACTTTTATGCACCGGGTGATTTGAAACTAAACGAGCTATTCCACCCTGGCTTCGGGAAAGTTTTTGGAGAGGGTTGTTTGGGTGGTTTATTTTTCCTTGAACGGAAGGATTTTGTCGTTATTGGAAGAAAATCAAAATGAGTAGATAAAAATCTGACTAATTTAAGGGCATGAGTATTAAAAGATAGCGTAACAAATTCATATAATGTGACAGGGGACGGTTCCTCGTCACAATACTGTTTGATGCAGTTGTTGCAAAACTAGTAAGGGATTTATGAACAAATGCCATGAGTAAGCCGAAAGTTCAGCTCTTTCAACAAGGGAAATAGTTCTGGGTATTAACAGGGGTATCGTGCAAAGAGACTAAACAGAGAACTGTCCCTGTCACGTCCAAATTCCATATCCAGAAGTAGGGATATACTTCGTATAGGGAGAATAGTCGGGGAAAAAGCATAGGAGCGTCTTATTATGAAAGAATTGGAGCATAATGAAATAATAAATATAATATCTCAGTCAGGTTATTTTACAGAACAAAAAACAGTTATAGAATTCGAAAAACAAGGCTTTTTTACGGGGCCTAATTATGCATTTGAAGACCAAGATGAGCATAAGTCAAGAGAAATAGACTTCATTGCATCCAAATATGTTGATTTTGAGTTCGGCAAGACTGGTTTTTATTATTTGATTTATGGCGAGGTAAAAAGAAAAACTAATCCTTTAGTTTTTTTTGAAAAAGTACCTCACCATGAAGAAAGCCTGGAGGTATATATCCCAGTTATTGCCTCAAAAAGCCACTTTCCATATATAAGTCCTGGATTAGACATTAAAAGAATTCTGGATTTTAACAAAAACCATCATCAGTCTGCAAGTGATAAAATATCTACACAATTTTGCGAAATTGATGTTCAAAAGAAAAAGGCTGGACACAAAACTCTTTACGAGTCGTTGTTTTTACCCCTAATAAAGTGTGTTGACCATGAATATACCTCCATTGAACAGACCTTCTCGTCTACCTTTAACCCTAAGAACCCGTCTTTTTTTGTTCATGTACTTAATCCTGTACTTATAGTCTCCGGGCCTATTTATGCATATGATATTTATACAAATTCCTTAACAAAGAAAGATTATGTCTTATATAGGCGCCATTACAAGTCTAACACAATCAAAAGGACACTTTTGATTGATATTGTTTCTGCCGATAAGTTAGCTATTTATGTTTCAGATAAGTTGAAGGAAACGTTTGATTCGCTAGCATCTATATTGTTACTGCTAACACATAATGACCGGAAATAGACGGCGCTAATTGACCAGAAGTTGACGGAATTGTTGACCAAGATACCCCTTGAGGGGAAGGGAGAATTATGATAATTCTCCCTGAACAACTAATT
>JAMCVT010000048.1 GCA_023475565.1 Actinomycetota bacterium | reverse complement strand
TTGATCATTTTTTTCGGTGGCGGCCAGCTTCGTCATCGGGGGCAGCATATCGTAATTAAAAAAGCAAGAAAAAACGAGTCCGGGGGCGATCCGCAGATATTTTGGCAGTGCCGGTGTTAAGTAATTAACCGTTGGCCGGACGGCCTGGGAGGCAGTCTTAAAACGTTCGGGGCGGTATTTGTTTTTGTGCGGAAAAGACTGTATCATTAGCGCTAACAGTTAATCCCGGCCGGGATAAAAATTATAGGAGGAGATTTATATGGGATTGTTTAAAAAATTAAAGGACCTGCTGGAGGCCAACATAAGCGATCTGATCAATAAGGCCGAGGACCCGGAAAAAATGCTCAACCTGTATATAGAAAGGGCCACCGAGGAATTGAAGGAGTTCAATATACAGGTAAACCGCTCGGTTGCCGACGAGCTTCAGCTAAGGCAGAAGATAGAGGCGGCGGAGAAGGAAGCGCAGTCGTGGACCTCCCAGGCCAAGGTGGCTGTTCAGCAGAACCGGGACGATCTGGCCAGGATTGCCCTGGAGCGCAAGCAGACTGCGGAAAAAAGCTTTGCCGACATGAAGCTGCAGGCCGAGGAGCAGCGCCGGGTGGTGGAGGAACTCAGGTCCAATTACCGCATACTGGAAGAAAAGCTCAACAAGGCCCGGACTGAAAGGGATTCCCTGGTGATGCGCCAGCGGAGAGCCAAGGCCATGAAGCAGGCCGGAGAGGCTGTCAGCCAGATTTCCAGCACCAGCGCCCTGGGGGATCTGGACAGGATGAAAGACAAAGTCGACAGGCTGGAAGCCGAGGCCAAGGCCACCAGTCTTTCACTAACCAACTCGGTGGAAGATGAGTTTGAAAAGCTGAAAAAAGATACCCAAAGCCAGGCAGTGGAGGATGAACTGGCCAGGCTGAAGGCCGAACTGGACAAGAAGGAATGATAGACCTTGAAAAACCTTAAAAAGGGGCTCTCTCTTTTAATATGTGCTGTATTTATTCTCTCCCTTTTGGCCGGGCCTGCCCTGGCCAAAGGGGGAAGAAGCTTTTCCGGCGGGGGCCGCAGCAGTTTTTCTTCGGGGGCCAAGGGGTATTCTTCCGGGGGTTCCTTCAGTACTTCCCAAAGCAGCCCCTCAGGCATTTCCGGAGGCGGGTCATCTTCCGGCAAAAGCACGGTAAGCGCTCCTGAAAGCCCGGCAGGAGGCGGCACCGGCTCCTTCGGCAAGGGATACGGCACGGAAAAGGACAGCTTTTCCACACCGAGACAGGGAAACCCACCGGCCCTTTACAGTGATTACAGTACAGGTAAACAGGGGTATTCCACCGGAAGCAATTCCTACAGCACGGGAACCGGATCGTACTCGGGAAGCTGGAACAGGGACGCCTATGCGTCAAGCGGGGCGGATAAATTTACTTCCAGGCCGCCGGTGGGGGTTTTCGGTTCGCCGCCCCAGCCTCCCTACTACTACCATAATAATTACTGGAGCATGCCCCTTCTGGCCAGGATGTTCTTCCAGCCCAACTATTACTGGACTCCCTGGGGTTATCACTTTTTTGCCCCCAGGCTGCTGACCTGGATAATAGCCATGTTTTTGATCGGCGCGGCGGTTATTCTCATAAAGAATAAAATTCGCGGCCCCACATATTGACGGAGGTGTTGGCCAATGGAATTTTTAAACGGGAAAAGAATTTTTATTCGCCGGGACGGTGAAGAGAGCGGCTTTGACGGAGTGGTCACCCAGGTAAAGGGAAAATGGCTGTACGTGGCGGTGGCCGACCCGGACCCGGTGGGCTTTGACGGTATCTGGGTCAATACCGATCTCCAAAGGGAAATAGCCGTGTTAAAATAGGCGGTAGTGTACAGCCATGCTATAAAAGGCATGGCTTTTTTAACCTTCTTTTCTTCCGGGGCACTCTTTAAGCAGACAGGCGCTGCAGCGCGGGCTGCTGCCGCAAAAAGAAAGGCTGAATAAATACACGATTATATAACCCTCTACGATATGCAGGCCGCTTTCCCGGCACAGCCCGGTCAAGGCACTGAAAACAGCCCTGCTGCCGGCCTCGGTCCCCGGTATATTCCAGGCGGCAAAGGTTTTAACCAGATCGGCCTCATGTTTATGTAAATTATGGAACCCGAGGTTGTGCAGTAATGACTTGACGTTTGTATTCCCGAGGTAACTGAATTTGCCCACCAGCTCATCCATTATGCTGTCCGCACTGTTTAGCCACTCCCTGAGGCTGCCGTGTATTTTTACCAGCTCACAGGCTATGCCTGAGTTATCCATGAGGGCCTTAACCTTTTTTTGATTATCAAAGGCTTTGAGCAATCTGCTGGAACACCAATTGGGGAACAAACCAACTAGCCGGGGGTGGAACCAGAGCATTGCCGATTTAATTTCCGGCCATATTTTTTGTGCGCTTTGAAAATGGTAACCGCTCAGCAGCACCGTCCAGGAAATATTCTGCAGTATTTTTCTGTCGCTCATACGGTTATAGCTTTTCTGGACCAGGTCATCCCATTCCTTAGTGTTTACGGCGCTGGTAAGAAGAAGTATTTCCCTGCATCTAGGCAGTAGTTCTGATGTTTTCATATTAACCACCAAACCAATTATTTTAAAAAATTCCTTTTAAACATATATATTCCGCAATCCCATGATGGTGCGGGCTCAATTCAAATTTACCGCCTATGGTGCTACCGGGTGATGATTTTACATATAAATATAAGGATATTTTCGGTTGGGAGGGATCGGCATGTCCTTTGTCAGAGGACAGCATTACCTGCTGAAAACAAAGTCTGGTGAGGTATGGGTAATATATCTGGAAAACCAGACA
>JAMCVT010000101.1 GCA_023475565.1 Actinomycetota bacterium | reverse complement strand
GCAATCAAAAATTTTGCGTCTAGTGTTGGCGCAAAGTCTTTATTAAGGCTCAAAATGCAGTAAATATGCAGTGTTTGAGCCTTTTTTACGCGCAAAACTTCCGATTGGCCCCTAAACGAACCGTCCCCGATTGCCCCGATTGCCCCCGACCTCAACTGTCAAAGTCGGGAAAAAACACCGTCTTGTTTTATCAAAATTGTGATATAATAATGATATAAGATTAACCATGAGGTGAGCGATATGCCAGTAATTCGTCCCGTTTCCGATTTGCGGAACAAGACTCCCGAGATTGAGGAAATATGTATAAAAGAGCAAAAGCCGGTTTTTATCACCAAGAACGGCAACGGCCATTTAGTCATCATGAGCCAGCAGCTTTATGAGGAGCAGCAAGCACTATTAGAGCTTTATGACAAGCTGGACGAGGCCGAAGAACAAAGCCGCGCCGGAAAACGCCGCCCGTTCCGCAATGTTATGGCAGACTTAAGGAGTCGTATCCATGCCAAAGCATCCAATTAGTATCACAGAGGCGGCAGAGCAGGATCTGACCGAAATTGTTGATTATAATGCAAATGACAATCCTGCTGCCGCGCTTAAACTGGCTGAAGATATTGAACATAACATCTTACGGCTTGAGGATTTCCCACTGTTGGGCGCGGTACCGAAAAATCGAAGACTGACCAGGCAAGGATATCGTATTTTAATAGTCGGTAATTACTTGGTGTTTTACGTCCTGCTGGATAACGAGATGGTTGAAATCAGGCGCATCGTTAGCGGAAGAAGAGATTATAAATATTTATTATAGCGCAGCAAGCGGGGAATATTCTAGCAATGGAGCCTGCTTTATGGTCGCCGAACAGTCGCCGAAACAGTGAGAAGCAAATGAAAAAGCTGTAAACAGATAAAATCCCTGCATTTGCATTTCTTTACATGCTGGGACATGCTGAAAAACGTGGGTATTTGCTTCTGTTCCCATAATCAAAGGGTTTGGGTTTGTCGCGGGTTCGTCAGCTTAAGGAGTATCAAGTCTAATTAACTTGCTGGTTGCAGATATTCCAAAATATAATCCTGTATAAACGATGGATTGAGGTTATCTGCCGATGGTTATTTTAAAAAGCGGAAAAAAAATTGTTATTGGATTAGCCGTTGTAATGATAGTTACCGCTATTTGCTTTGCGGTAATCGCCTTCACGGATACAAACGCAAAAGTTTCATCCCTTTCGCCCCGGAATGGAATTTTGGACCTGGCCGGATGGAATCCTGAAAAAGACGGGCTTTTGAGCCTGAGTGGCGAATGGGATTTTTATTGGAACAGGTTCCCAAGTCACAATGAGCTGAACGATTCAGATTCGGGGGCGGATGTCAAGGCCAATGTGCCGTCTGTCTGGAATAAATATCAAATCAATGGCCATAATCTTCCCGGTTTCGGATATGCCACCTATCGGCTAAGGATAGTCAACGCAAAAACGGATAGGCCCATAGCCTTCCGGATACCGACTATGTCTACCGCTTACCGTATGTATGTTAATGACAGGCTTATAGCATCCAATGGAACTGCAGCTGCAAACAAAGAGCATTTCAGGCCGGAATACAGGCCGGAGACGGTTCAGGTATGGCCTCCTTCGGCACAGTTCGATATTATTGTGCAGGTGTCCAACTTTATCTATGCCCGCGGTGGCATGTGGTACTCTATAAATATGGGTACGCCGGAGCAAATCCAGAACCTTGACAGGCGTATTATGTACAGGGACATATTCCTGTTTAGCAGCTTTTTTATTATGGGGTTGTATTATCTGAGTATTTTTCTTTTGAGACGTGAGGACAAAAGCAGCCTGTATTTTGTCTTTATGTGCCTTGTTGTAATGGGCAGAACGATTATACATGGAGATTACGCAGTGTACAGGCTGTTTCCCTTTATAAGCTTTAGCGGAATTGTCCTGATCAACTATATAACTTTATACTGGTTTCCCACAGCCTTCGCGCTGCTTTTGAGTGAATTGTTCCCGGAAGAGGTGTCTAAGAAGGCGGTCAGGGCAGCTATCATCTACGCATCGGCAATGACATTGGTTACACTGTTTACACCGATCCGCTTCTTCACGGGTTTTACATTGCCTGTCCTGGCGGTAGTGATGCTGACAGCTTTGTATACATTGGTCGGTAGCGGCATTGCTTTTGTGAGAGGGAAGCAGGATTCATTTTTAGTGTTGTCGGGAGCCCTGGTAATAATATCCGGCGCTGCTTATGATATATTGTGCTATTACCGTGTTATTTCGTACAATGTTGGAGAGCTTTCCAGTTTTGGATTTTTTGTGTTTCTCTTCCTACAGTCTTTTGTGCTTGCCAGGAGGTTTTCCCAGGCTTTCAGGAATGTAAACGACTTGTCCAACCGGCTGATCGAGATGGATAAGCTTAAAGACGGGTTTCTTGCCAACACATCGCATGAACTGCGAACACCGCTGAATGGTGTACTGGGGATAACGGAGGCCATGCTGCGCGGTAGTGAGGGAGAACTGAACGAAGGGCAGAGACAGAGCCTTTCCATAATTGCAGTAAGCACCAGGAGGCTTGCCAACCTGGTCAATGACATTCTGGACCACTCCAGGCTGAAGCACAGTGATTTAAAGCTCAGTCTGAAGCCTTTAAGGATAAAAGGTATTGTTGAAACAACATTACATGTATTCCGCCAGCTGAACAACCCTTTAAATGTTCAAATATCAAGCGTCATTGCTGACGAACTTCCTCCAGTCATGGCTGATGAAAACCGGCTGGCACAAATCATGTACAACCTTATAGGCAACGCGGTTAAATTCACCACCAGGGGATATATCAGGGTTACGGCAAAAGAGTCGGGAGAAATGCTGGAGGTTTGTATAGAGGATACCGGACAGGGTATCCCCGAAGAAAAGTTTGACCATATATTCAAGTCCTTTGAGCAGGTGGATAGCTCTCTTACCCGCAAACATGGCGGCACAGGGCTGGGACTCTCCATTACAAAACACCTGGTTGAGTCTCATGGAGGCAGCATTTGGGTCAAATCGAAGGTTGGAAAAGGCTCGGAGTTTTATTTCACAATGCCTGTCACAAGAGAGCAGCCTGAAGAAAAAGAGATTAGCCTTCCTGTATATGAGCTTATCGCGGCCGGCCTGGAACGGCGGCCTGCAACCTTCAGGACAGCCAGTACCGGCGCTCGTATTTTGATAGTGGATGATGAGATTTTAAACTTGCAGTCTGCCGCTTCCCTTCTTAAAACGCAGGGATATTCTATTACGGCAGTAGACAGCGGATTTAAGGCGCTTGAAGAAATCCAAAAACATAAAGACTTTTCCCTGGTGATACTGGATGTGATGATGCCGGAAATGTCAGGTTATGAAGTCTGCCGCAGAATAAGGCAGAATAAGTCGCACTACGACTTGCCGGTGCTGATGCTGACCGCTAAAACAATAACGGAAGATATTGTGATAGGCTTTGAAGCAGGGGCAAATGATTATCTTCCGAAGCCGGTTGAGGCGGAAGAACTGCTTGCCAGGGTTAAGACGCTGGTAAACTTGAAGACTTCGGTAGATAAGGCAAAAGCGGCTGAAGTGGCTTTTCTGCAGGCGCAAATAAAACCGCATTTCCTGTATAATGTTCTCAATACCATATCTTCCTTCTGCGATACCGACCCTGAACGTGCGGGAGTGCTTATCAATGATCTGGCTAACTACCTGAGGCAGAGCTTTGATTTCAAAAATCTGGATATGTTTGTCCCTCTTGATAAAGAAATTAATCTTGTAAACTCGTATTTGGAAATAGAAAAGGCACGTTTCGGCGATGAACTTAGTGTGGAATTTAATATAGACCACAGCATACAGACAGATCTCCCGCCACTGTCCATACAGCCCCTGGTGGAAAATTCCATTCGCCATGGTCTGAGAAAAAAAGTTGGCAGGGGCACTGTGACCGTAACAGTCCGGAAGGCGCCGGATGGAGTGCGGGTAACTGTCAGCGACAATGGCCAGGGGATTCCATCCGACAGGCTGGATAAGCTTTTTACAACCGATAACATAAGTGGTGTAGGGCTGCGAAACATTGATTCCCGGCTAAAGAGGCTTTATGGAAGAGGACTGTCCATACAAAGCGAAGCCGGTAAAGGAACGGAAATCTCATTTACAATACCGCTTGGAGGTGTTTTGCCTTGATTCGGGCAATAATTGTTGACGATGAACGTCCGTCAGTCGATAAAATGGCCAAGTTGCTTGGTGATAGCGGGATTGTGGATGTAAAGGGAAAGTTTTCAAATCCTGTGGAAGCGCTGGAATATTTAAAGAAGGTAAAGATAGATGCTGCCTTTCTTGATATTGAAATGCCGGAGTTGGACGGATTTGAGCTGTCAAACCATGTGCTTGACCTTCAGGGCTGGACTGCGGTCGTGTTTGTAACAGCCTACAATGAATATGCCGTTGAGGCATTCCGTTTAAATGCGCTGGACTATCTCATGAAGCCGGTGAATAAAGATCGTCTGAAAGAAACGCTTGACAGGATCATTAAAGAAAAAAACATTCAAATAAATCCGGCCCGGATGCAGTTGCGCTGTTTTGGCAAATTCAAGGTAATTATCGGGTCCGGCGAGGTAAAATTCCGTACAGGCAAGGCAGAGGAACTGCTGGCTTACCTTATTGACCGCAGGGGTGCAGAGGTCAGCCGTAATGAAATAATTGACCATTTATGGCCCGAATACGATGGCGACAGGGCGGTTGCCCATTTCAACACCACACTGCACTATGTCAGGAAAGCATTGCTGCAGAATGGCATCGAGTCGTCTATCGAGCATTCAAGAGGCTCGTACCGGCTCAATGCCGCCTTTATTGACTGTGATTACCACAGATTTTTGTCAATAATGGCTGCTCCAAACACCATCAATGATATGACAATATCGGATTATGAGGAAACTGCCGCTCTTTATACCGGAGACTATCTGGGAGGCAACGAATTCCAGTGGGCGGAAAGAAACAGTATGTCGTTAAAGGAAAAATATATACAGCTGCTCTTAAACATGGCGGATTATTATAAATGGTCCGGAAAGCACAATAAAACAGTGGAGCTCATGAAGGCCGGCCTGGCGCACGAACCGCTGCATACCGCTATAAACTACAGGCTGATAGAGACTTTAACAGCATTGAATGACCACATTTCTGCAGCAAAATATTATGATGCGTACAGACGGGGACTGAAAACTGAGCTTGGCCTTAAACCTGATGCAATGTTTAAAAAGTTAATGCCAGGATACTGACGCTTTTATGGCGGATAGCCGATGAGGTCCATAAAAAAGGGATAAACAATATTTAAATAGTTACAGCGGCAAAATAATCCGTCCGGGTAAAACCGGGCGGATTATTTTGGCTGTTTCACAAATTTTTTATGAGGACATTTTGCCAGTATGGCTAAAAACACTTAAATATCAGGCTTTTCGAGTTTTTGCGAGGCAAAAACCCTGTTTAGCCGTGGTTTAGTGGAGTACCTTACAATAAAACCATAAGCATAAAAAGGAATGTCGCTATATGTATAATACGGCGGTTATCGATACTGACATCGGCTGCCTGAAATCCATGGCCAGCTTGCTGGAAGGAAACTGTCACATAATTTCGGTGACCTGCTTCAGCCGGTCGTCAGATTACCTGAGCGAACTGAAAAAAGGAAACATACATATAGCATTTATCCGTGTAGGCAGTCCGGAACTTCAGGGGCTGTCCCTGGCAAAAGTGACGCAAACGGTTTCCCCGTCAACAAGGTTTGTATTCATGTCCAGTGCCGAAAGCTATGCAGTCATGGCCTTTGAGGAGAGGGCCTGTGGGTATTTGCTGCTGCCGGCTGAACAAAAGGACCTGGATGGGGTGATTGAAAACATAAGAAAGCGTGATAGCTGAAGGCGGGGTGATTCATAACTGGGATAAAGGGGTGATAGTTGTATTGTTCGGTAGTTAGCGGAGAGGTTTTAGTTTTAGACTATTAGCAATTGAAAGAAGGGGTATCATGAGTAAAAGACTTTTATGTTTAGCAATTACACTGGTCCTTGCGGCAGCTCTTTTTGCCCAGCCGGTTTTTGCCCAGCCCTCGGATATAGGAGGGCACTGGGCCGAAAAGCAGATCGGAGAATGGTCTGATAAAGGGCTGGCCAAGGGTTATCCTGACGGAACGTTTAAGCCCGACAGCACCATAACCAGGGCTGAATTTATAACCATGGTCAACAAATCCTTCGGGCTGAGCCAAAGCGCTGCCGCAGGCTTTTCCGATGTTAAGGCAACTGACTGGTTTGCGGGAGAAATAGGCAAAGCCAGGGCCGCCGGGTATGTTTCAGGCTATGAAGACAACACTATAAAGCCTGATAACCCGATAAGCCGGCAGGAGGCTGCGGCCATACTGGCCGGTGTTGCGAAGCTGGACACCTCCGGGAGCCTGGCAGTGGCCAGTAAATTTAAAGACTCCGGCGCTATTCCCCAGTGGAGCAGGGGGGCCGTCGGCGCAGTTGTAGCCAAAGGCTATATGACCGGGTACCCCGATCAGACCTACCAGCCCGAAAAATTCATCACCCGGGCCGAGGCTATATCAACACTGGACCGGGCTGTTAAAGGGGCAGTCGAAAAAAACGTCTATGACAAGGCCGGAACCTACGGGCCCGCCACAGGAACCGAAACCATAGAGGGCAGCGTAACCGTAAGCGTAAGAGACGTTAAGCTGCAGAACCTGGTTATTAACGGGGACCTGCTGTTAGCAGAAGGTATCGGTGACGGTGATGCTACACTAAAGAATGTTACTGTTACGGGAAATACCATTATTAAAGGCGGCGGCGCCCACTCCGTGGTACTGGAAGACTGTAGCCTGCCCAGTATAACAGTCAGCAGGGAAGGGGTAAGGGTAGTTGCCTCCGGAAGCACAAGTGTGAGTGTGGTAACGCTGGAATCCGGGGCTGTCCTTGTTCAGGCCACCATATCAGGGCCGGGCATTGAAACCGTTACAGTTTCACAGGAGATTCCGGCCAATGCCGCCATAAGCCTCACAGGGAATTTCCAGACCGTGAATGTTGAGGCGGCCAATGTCAGTGTAGGGGTGACTGAGGGAACGGTAGCCAGCCTTAATGTTTCGGAAAGCGCGCAGGGGGCGGTACTTAACGTTGCCGTCGGGGCCACCGTGAACACCTTAACCCTTAACGCAGCGGTAACGGTAAGTGGAACCGGGAGTATTCAAACTGCCAATGTGAATGCTTCAGGCTCCAGCATAGAGCAAAAACCCACTAATGTTGTTACATCTGCGGGGGTAACAGTAACCACCGGGACAACCACGACGACGACAACCACCACCACGACCACCAGCAATGGCGGCGGCGGAGGCAACAATAATAGCAGTATAGCAGTGACGCTAACAGTACCTGATGATGAGGTAATGCCGTGGCATATTAGTGCGCATGTGGATAATACTGCGACGGGGGACCCAATAACCGATTTATTGGTTGGTAATTTTTCCCTTGAAAAAGACAGCGATGTTATTCCGCTGGCCATGGCCAATCATGATGAAACGGAAGATCATCCCGGCAGATACACCATTTATCCGGAAGATGATTATCGCCCGATGTCCGGGGAATATACCCTTACCTTTAGTAAAACCGGGTATACTTCCACAAGTGCCACTTTTGAAATAACGCCAATAGTAACCCTTGAGATTGATAGTGTAACTCCGTCAACCCATGTAGCCGGGTCAGAGCAGGTAATCGAGGTCACAGTAGCTACCCAAAACGTGGCTGACGGTGAAGAGGTAACCGTAAGCCTGGCTGATTACGAGGGCAATGCGCTTAACCCTGCCATCATAAACACGGGAACCATTGCTAACAATAGTGCAGCAGTGAACCTTACTGTAAGCGATGCGGTTTATGCAGACAACTATCAATTAATTGCCCAGGTTGGAGATAACATTGACTATGAGTATTATACAATCACAGGTGGAATTGTTCATGCAGAAGCAGTTATTACCGCGGGCAGTATAGTTTTTACCTATCAGTTTTTTGACGGTGTATCTCCAAATATAAGTTATGGAGATGCCCATTTAGCTCCCTATTTTCTGGATAAAGATGCTTCCACGGTTACTTTAAGCAGTGATACTGAAGAAATAACAAAAACATTGGCAGAGCTTGCTATACCAGCCGATGGAGTACTGGAGTATGCTGACCTGAATGCAGTAATGGCTGCTTTGTGGGCGAATCCAGCCGATGCCTTTATTCCAACAGAAATAGTATTGACTCTGCAACCTATAGCTGGCCAGGATGCTAAATGGGAAGCAAAAACAATAAGTAGAGATCTTGGTGAAAATGAAATTGACTTATTGACTCCCCCGGCACCGTAATCCAGATAGCGAATGATAAATGACAAGGGATTCTCACGGTTATACGTTGAGAATCCCTTGTTTATTAACCGCCCATATGTTAGTCTACCACATCCCCATGAGGTTTTTCAGCCTGGGGGCTGCTTTCATCACTGCCGCCGAGAGTACTTCCCAGGTCACAGCCGCATCCGGCCTGAAGCTGTGCCCGTTTCCCTCCAGCAGCCCCAGCCCGTTCTCCGGCGCTATATAGTTTTGTTCCTCTCTTGTAAGGGTGGATAATCTCTGAAGGTACCTCTATTTTGTTGGGTCTCAAGTAACCGCACCACAGCTGCACGCTCTGAAAAAAGGATTCATTGTTTGTATTTATAAACGGATACCGCATCGCCCGCGGGTCAATGTATTGTTCAAAATCGTGATTTCGGGATATAATGGCATTAAGAAATAGTAAAAGGTGATGATGCCATGCGATTCGATAAATTGAATTTGGCCAACAACCACATGCCGCTCTGAAAGCGGCCAAGAGAGTTTTGTGTGCCCAATTTCCGGTGGAGGAAGTACACCTGTTTGGATCTTTCGCCAGGGGTAATGGATCAGAGGATTCTGATCTTGATTTGTTTGTGTTGACTACCAGGTCGGTTACTTATCGAGATAAGGCAGCCATGTCGGATGCGATCTTCGAGATCAATCTGCAGTATGGTGTTGTCATTCACCTGCTTATTACCTCAATGGATGAATGGAAATCTCCAGTCTGGTCGCAACTGCCGGTGTACCAGGATATTCGTAGGGAAGGCAGTCCGTTAACCAAGGGTTTTCCTGGTGAGGTTCGTACCGGAAAGGAAACTGCCGCCCTTTTCTAACAAACCTGCCTCTACCGCCATCTGAATGGTGTTGAAGTCCGGAGGCAAGGTGAGAAAAAGGGGACAGGCTGCTTTTATAAGGCAACTTTGAGTTATGTAGTGGTTTTAAGGCTGCCCCCGTCATTTATCCCGGCCTTCCTTAGCCAGCGCCTCCTTAAGCAAATCCCCCAGGCTGCTGCCGATGGATCCCTGGTCGCTGTACTGGGCGATCAGCCTCTGGTTGGCCTGGCTTGCTTTCCTGGAGCTGGCAAACCCCTGTTTATTCTCATTTTCCGGCTGCCGGTGCCCGCAGGTGCGGTCCTGGCAGACCAGCATTCTACCCCGCTTGCCCTTGACCAGCAGCATATATTTGCCGCAGACAGGGCACTTGACCTTTGATACATTGTCCGCCTTATAGACGGCGGTGTCCGCCGCCACGCTGCGCACCAGTGCCATGGTATTATTCTTTATGTCACTGATGAATTTGGCCCTGCTTCCCTTTCCCCGGGCAATATTGGTCAGGCTCTGCTCCCACTGGGCGGTAAGCTCGGGGCTCTTAAGCTCCGGGGCCACCAGGTTGATCAGCTGGAAGCCCTTGGAGGTGGGCGCCAGCTCTTTGCCGCCGCGCTCTATATAGTTGTTATAGAGCAGTTTTTCAATAATGTCCGCCCGGGTGGCCGGAGTCCCCAGGCCGCTGCCCTTCATTGTTTCACGCAGATCCTCATCCTCTATGAATTTACCCGGGCTTTCCATGGCCGTCAGCAGGGTGGCCTCGGTATAGCGGGCCGGCGGCCTGGTTTTGGCCTTGATGGGCTTTATGCCTTTGACCTGCCGGTCTTCTCCCTTATTGAGGCTGGTCAGTGTCTGATCCGGCAGTGCCTCCTCCTTTCCCTCTTCCCGGTCAGCCAGGCTGCGGGCCACCGCCCGCCAGCCCTGATTCTTTACCACCTTGCCCCGGGAATAAAAGCTCTCCCCGTTTACAACGGTGACCAGGGTCAGCTGTTCATAGTGAAAGGGCGGGTAGAGCACGGCCAGGAAGCGCCGGACAATAAGGTCGTGCAGGCTCTTTTCCCCGGCGTCAAGATCGGCCGGCTTAAACGGCTGCTCGGTGGGAATAATGGCATGGTGGTCGGAAACCCTGCTGTCGTCCACAAAGCGTTTGGTGACAGCCAAAGGCTTTTGCAGAAGCTGTTTGGCGGCCTCGGCGTAGGGGCCCGCCGCAATGCCCTTGAGCCTGGCCGGCAGGGTGGGCACCATATCCGAGGTTATATAGCGGGAGTCCGTACGGGGATAGGATACCAGCTTGTGCCTCTCGTACAGGCCCTGCAGTACACTTAAAGTCTTCTGGGCCGAGAAGCCCAAACGTCTATTGGCGTCCCTCTGCAGCTCAGTCAGGTCATAGGCCAGAGGCGGCGGCTCACTCTTGTTCTCCCGGCGCAGATCGTATATTCTGCCGGGATGCCCCTTCAATTTACCGGTGAGTTCTTCCACCCGGGCATAGTCAAAAATCCGGTTTCCCTCTTTCCCCCGCCAGTCCCCGAAATAATCGCCAAAGTCAGCCCGGATTGTCCAGTAGTCCACCGGCACAAATTTTCTTATCTCTTCCTCCCTCTGCACAATTATGGCCAGGGTGGGGGTCTGCACCCGGCCGGCAGTGAGCTGGGCATTAAATTTACAGGTCAGCGCCCGGGTGACATTAAGCCCGATGAGCCAGTCGGCCTCGGCCCGGCAGACCGCCGCGTCGTACAGGTTGTTATACTCGGCCCCGGGCTTTAATCTGGCAAAGCCCTCCTTTATGGCAGCATCAGTCTGGGAAGAAATCCACAGTCTCTTAAAGGGCTTTTTCCAGCTACCCAGCTTCATTATCCAGCGGGCCACCAGCTCACCCTCCCGCCCGGCGTCGGTGGCTATTACCAGTTCCCCTATATCCTGCCGCCTCATCAAATTATTGACCACCTGATACTGGTGGGAGGTTTGGCGGATTACCTTGAGCTTCATCTGATCGGGCACCATGGGCAGGTCTTCCAGTCGCCACTCTTTATACTTCTTGTCGTAGTCCTCGGGCTCGGCCAGGGTGACCAGGTGTCCCAGCGCCCAGGTCACCACGTGCCTGGGTCCCTCAAGGTACCCCTTGCCTTTTACATTACAGCTGAGTACCCGGGCTATTTCCCGGGCCACGCTGGGCTTTTCCGCCAATACCAGTGCTTTCACAGCAGCATCCCTCCTTCCAGTCCTTTTACCGGGCCAGCCGCCCTTTTTTGCTCATAGTGACATTTTTACTGTTTTATTGTACCAGCACTGGCCGCATCCTTCAAATTTGTTTTCGCCGGCCTTAGGCTGCGGGGCATCTTGGGATACGGCAAGTCAGTTTTTCTTATTTATAAACTACTGGTTTTAAGGGAAAATTAATAAAAGGGGAAGATTAAAGAAATATCTTTTATAAATTTCAGGCAAAAAGAAAACTCTTTGGAATGGGCTTAATGTGACGCCGGTTCGGCCCGTAGTATCAGAATGCTGATCAACGGAAAAGCCTTTTCCCCGGCATAGAATAAACCCATGTAATACATTATCTTGGTAATTGGAGATATATAATGAGAACATACTTGAAAAAAGCACTGATTATTACCACAATGTTCCTGCTTCCCGCTGTGTTGGCAGCCTGTGCAGCAAAGAAAGCGGATAACAACACCGGCGCCGGTCCCCAAAGCACCGCTGAAAAACCTATCAGTGCTTACCTGCCGTTACAGACAGGCAATCGCTGGGAATACACGGGATCAGGCAGCGAATACGCATCCTACACACAGTCCGTTACCCTTCAAAAGGACAGCAAATATCAGGTCATGGTTGACAACGGAGGTACAATAACTGCCAACAGGCTGGAGGTAAACAGCAGCAGTATCGTCAGAACCTACCGGGAAGGAGAGGTCTATGACAACAGGGATATACTGGATGCTCCCTCCAATACTGAGGCCATAGTACTGAAACTTCCCATTAAAGCCGGAGCCTCATGGGTAAGTGGAGGCGATACCTATAAAATAGTGCAGACAGACGCCCGGGTAAATGTGCCTGCCGGGTTCTTCAGCAGCTGTGCTGCAGTTGAGGTAACCTATAAGTATGGAAAGTCCCGGTCCCTTAACTACTATAAGGAAGGAATCGGCCTTGTAAAAACGGAATTTATACTGGAATCAGGCGAAAAAATTGTTTCCGATCTGGAAAAATACACAGTGGGCAGCACCCAGTAACCTTTTTAATTAATACCGTATCCGCCATCCATTTTCACATAACCCTCAGGGCGAGCCCTATACACCGCTCTAGCATCACTGCACTCCGATGCAAAAGGGGATGAAGAATAATTTCGACATCCCCTTTTTATTCATAAATGTAGATTATAGGGAAAACTGCGCTTGTTCTCTTAAAGCATCTATGCTTTGAATCTACCCACCAGGAGGTTCATCTCTTCGGCCAGCCTGGACAGAGAATCGGCAGAGGCCGATACTTCTTCCATGGACGCGGTCTGCTCTTCCGTGGAAGCGGCCACGTTTTGCACCCCCGCCGACATCTGTTCGGTGGCCGAGGCCACTTCCTGGATCTGTGAAGAGAGGTCCTGTACGGCGCTGATAATATTCTGGAAGTTTTGCCCCACTTCCTGGACCACTCTGGTTCCCGCCTCGACTTCCCTTCCGCCCTCGGCCATGTTGTCGACGGCCCTTTGTGACTCCATCTGGATGGCGCTGACCAGGCCGCTGATTTCTTTGGTGGCGTTTGCCGACTGCTCGGCCAGCTTTCTGACCTCCTCGGCCACCACCGCGAACCCGCGGCCCTGCTCCCCGGCCCTGGCGGCCTCAATGGCGGCGTTCAGCGCCAGCAGGTTGGTCTGGTCGGCGATGCTGGTAATCAGATCGACAATCTGGTTGATCTCCTGGGTTTTTGTATTCAATCCGTCTATAGCTGCAGAAGCTTCTTTCGCAGTACCGGCAATGGCCTGCATCTGACTGTTGATAGTTACTATGCCGCCGCCGCCCTCGTTGGCGTGCCCCGTGGTAACCTCCGAGGCCTGCGAAATTGACTGCACGTTGGCGGTGACCTGCTCCACGGTGGTGGCGATTTCGGTCATGGTGGCCGCGTTTTCGCTGGCCCCGGCGGAGGTTTGCTGGGCACTGGAATTAAGCTGCTGGGCCGAGGCCGACACGGCCGAGGACTTTTCCATTATCTCCCTTACCAGCTCCCTCATTTCGCCGACCATGGTCCTAAAGGCGGCCGCAAGCTTTCCTATTTCATCCCCTGACTTCACGTCAATGTCGGAGGTCAGGTCTCCCGAAGCCGCCACGGCGGCCACCCTTACCAGGCTGCCCACCGGGCCGGTTATGCTGCGGGTGATGAGCAGGGCGACGATAATGCCCAGAGCCACCGCCGCCACGCCAGCGGCCACCATCATCAAGTAGGCTTTTTGGTAGCTCTGCTTCGCCTCTTCGTGGCGCATGGAGGTTCGTCCCTCGGCGTAACTGGCTAACTCACGAAGTGAATCCCGCCACTTTTGCATTTCCGGATCGGATTCGGCTATCAGAGCGCCGGTGGCATCATCGCGCTTGCCGGCCATTGACAGCCCAACTATTTTGTCATTTATAGGCCTTGTATTATCGGCGGCGGCCTTCGCTTTGGCCAGAATAGCCTTACCTTCTTCCGTGGAAATAATTTTTTCCACCTTCTGGTATGCATCGTCGTATGTTTTACGCGCCTCTTGAATTCTTTTTTCTTCCTGCAACCTGGCTGAATTGTCTTCGAGTAAAGTAATGGACCGGATCACCCGGGAAACCACGTGAACCGAATCCAACATTTGGTTTACAAGACTTACCTGGACATTGTTGACGTTGACAATTCGCTCCAGCTTGTCGTTTATTTGCCTCATTTGGGTAACCCCAACAACAATAATGACTATCATAAGCGCGAATACAAGGGCAAAGCCCAGGGCAAGGCGAATCCCGATTTTCATGTTGCCAAGTTTCATAGCTACCGCTCCTCCCGACCAATATACATTAGGCCACTTCAGAAAGGTTTATTACCAGCCACAGGTGTTTTTTCTTTTTCACAATGCATTTTATATAGGACATTACAGTGCCTATATTTGATATTTCTTCTACCTCCTCATCGGTGTATGAACTGACCTCCAGCACCCTGTCCACAATCAGCCCCATTGTTTTGCCGTTAAATTCAACGACAACAATCCGGGTTTCGTTGTCGCTCCCTTTCTCCGGCAACCCCATCCTCCGGGAAAGCTTGATCACTGGGATTACTTTTCCCCGGAGATTTAAGATGCCCTCTATTTCTGCATTGTCGGACACCGGGGTTATCTCCGTCAAACGAATTATTTCGTGTACGTAAATGATGTCAATGGCGTGATGGACTCCTGCCAGATCAAAAATAACAGCCTGGCTTGTCAATTTTATCTCCTCCCCTTGTGCTATTTATCACAATGACGAATCAAACTGACAAAATAACCCTATATTCCCCCCTGTATATTTTACATTCTGGGAACTGGCGGGGAATATAGGGATTTTCCTTATTTATGCACTACATGAACACCAATTATGCCTTTCTATTTGGCCTGATTTATACCTTACGGCTCCTTATTTTTACCATTCAATAACCCTATTCTAATCCTGTTCAAGCCCTAGGAGAGTGTTGCAAAACTCCATTGATACACCTATAACTATGCAAAAGTTAAGCAAAAACAAGGAAATATGGCAGGAAAACCCCAGCATTATGGCGAACTATAGAGATATACGAAGATATGGGGT
>JAMCVT010000118.1 GCA_023475565.1 Actinomycetota bacterium | reverse complement strand
ATAAAACTTCATAACTAAACACTTCCCTGCGCTGCTCTTTCCTGCTCCCTGTCCATTCACGATGGATATTGTTCCATCAATGGTAGACATTATATCACCACAGGCAGTGGTCTGGCAATAAAAAAATCGCCCTAACGGGCGATTAGCTGTCAGCATTCAGCCGTCAGCAGTCAGCATTCAGCATTCAGGTGTCAGCAGTCAGACAATAGAATATGCTTTTCTTGATGGCTGATAGCTGACGGCTGATTTCTGACAGCTATCCCGATCGGGGACATTCCTGTCCACAAATGAATTCCCTTTCTTCAGCACCGATCGGGGGGACATTCCTGTCCTCAAAGAAATACCCCAACTTCAGCAGGTGTGTCCCCATTCATTAAAGTATTATGCAGATAAGCCCTCCGCTTCCTTCGTTTACTATCCTCTGCAGTGTTTCCTGCAGCTTTACCTGGGCGTTTTCGGGCATTCTGTGCAGTTTGTTCTGTATCCCTTCCCTCACCAGGTCGTGCAGCGATTTTCCAAATATCTCAGAGTCCCATATCTTTTGCGGGTTTTCTTCAAACTCATTGAGCATGTACCGGACCAGTTCCTCGCACTGTTTTTCTGTTCCTATTATAGGAGTAATCTCTGTGGTTATATCGGCCCTAATGACATGGAGGGAGGGGGCGCTGGCCTTCAGCTTCACACCGAAGCGGTTGCCCTGGCGGATAAGCTCCGGCTCTTCCAGGTTCATTTCATCAAGCCTGGGTGTGACCACCCCGTACCCGGTTTCCCTTACCTCCTGGAGAGCCACCGACACCTTGTCGTATTCCCGCTTGGCCATGGACAGGTCTCTTACCAGGCGGAACAGCTCGTGATCCCCCTCAACAGAAAAGCCTGTTTCCTCGCTCAGCACACGGTAGAACAGCTCGGGCTTGGAAGATATTTCTATGGCGGCCACACCTGTGCCCATATCCATTTTGTTAAGGGCAACGTTGGAAACAAAATCGTAGTCCCCGAGGTTTTCCACGGCAGAGTTGATATCCCGGAGGCGTCTCACATGGCGTACAGTTTCCCTTACAGCCTCTTCGAATTTCTCCCTGAGCCAGTGCTTGCCCTCAAGCTCCTCAACCCAGTTAGGCAGAGAAATATTGACCTCATTGACCGGGAACTCATAAAGTACCTTTTCCAGTATGGCAAGGATGTCTTTCTGGCTTAGCTCGGCGCAGTTTACCGGCAGCACCGGGACATCATATTTTTCGCTCAGTTCCTCGCATAGTTCCTGGGCTTCGGGTAAGTCGGGGTCCCCGGTATTCATTACTATAATGAAAGGCCTTTTGATGTCCTTGAATTCGTCGATGACCCTTTCTTCCGCCTCGATATAGTTTTCCCTGGGCAGGTCGGTAATGCTTCCGTCGGTGGTCACTACTATTCCCAGAGTGGAGTGCTCCGAAATAACCTTTCTGGTGCCCAGTTCGGCGGCCTCCTGGAATGGTATGGGCTCCTCGTACCAAGGGGTGGAAACCATCCTCGGGCCATCCTCGTCATCGTAGCCCAGGGCTCCGTCCACCCTGTAGCCAACACAGTCCACAAGACGCATCTTTACCTTGAGCCCGCTGGATACATTTATTTCCACCGCCTCGTTGGGCACGAATTTGGGCTCGGTGGTCATTATCGTCTTGCCGGCGCCGCTCTGGGGCAGCTCGTCCCTTGCTCTCTCCCTTTCATGCACATTTTTGATATTGGGGATAACCAGAAGCTCCATAAATTTCTTTATGAAAGTTGACTTACCTGTTCTTACCCCGCCTCCTATGCCCAGGTAAAGGTCGCCGCCTGTTCTTTCAGCGATATCCCTGAAGATGTCCAGTTTTTCCATAACACTCCCTCCTCTAAAAAAGTAAAAATATTTATATGAAAGACTTACTAATTGCATCCCCCCTAACCCTGCCACAGACTTGCCGCCTGTGGCGGGTGTGTTGAGAGTCAAGTCCAAGTGTAGTTTTTTCCAGTGGCATACGTTAACAATATATATATATGAGCAGTTGGATGGAATATTACAGTATGGGTCATTTTAGTATGGGCATAACAGGGTTTGCGAAGGTGTGAGAAAATTGTCTCAATTGTTGTTATGTGGGCAGGAAAAAGGTCTTGATAGTAGAAAAGATCAGTTTAAAGAATATAAATTCGATGAATTTGTTGGTAATGGAGGATATTTGTGAGAAAGAATAAACTGATATTTTTAATATCGCTTATTATAATGCTGCTGCCGGTTCCTGCGTATGCGCTGCAGTCCCCGGCACAGTCAGCAGCCATGTCCGGCATGGTGGTGCCGGCAGCCGACCTGGAGGGCCTGGCTGTTCCGGAGCCTCCTGTGGTAAAAAAGGAAGTTGCTGAGGTATCGCGCTCAGCCGGCGGATCCGACTATCAGAAATTATTAAAAACCGCCATGTCCCTACTGGGCAGCAAATACCGGTACGGGGGCAGCGGTCCCGATGTGTTTGACTGCTCCGGCTTTACCATGTATGTGTTCAAAACAGCCGGCTACAACCTCCCGCATTCTGCCGCAGAGCAGGCCGGCTACGGGGTTCCTGTGGACAAGGATAATCTGAGGCCCGGCGATCTGGTGTTTTTCAGCTACTATAAACAGCCCGGCATCAACCATGTGGGAATATATAAAGGTGACAATAAATTCATACATGCCTCTTCTTCTGAAAATAGCGGTAAAACTGTTACTATAAGCGATCTGGGCAACCAGTATTATGAGGATAATTATAAAGGCGCCAGAAGGCTTGTGAGATAAAAAAGGGGCTGCCGATTTAGACCTGAGAGTAGTGCCGCCCTATGAAGGGCGGTTTTTATCTTTATCGGGTCCCTGATCGATATATGAGTCCTCCATTTCATTCCTTTTACCCCTTCCCATTAGGGCCGCCACCGCTTCCCGGGGGTCTCCCCCCCCGTACAGAACTCTGTATATCTGGCCGGTTATGGGCAGCTCTATACCCATAACACCGGAAAGCCTGTAGGCGGCCCTGGTGGTCCTGAATCCCTCCACCACCATGCGCACTGCGGCCAGGGCCTCTGCAGGGGTCTTGCCCTTCCCTATTTCGATGCCGGCCCTTCTGTTTCTGCTGTGCATGCTGGTGCAGGTTACAATCATGTCCCCCAGCCCGGCCAGTCCTGCGAAGGTAAGGGGGCTGGCCCCGGAGGCCATCCCCAGCCTGGTAATTTCGGCCAGGCCCCTGGTCATGAGGGCGGCCTTGGTATTGTCCCCGTAGCCAAGGCCATCGGAGATGCCTGTGCCCAGGGCAATAATATTCTTTAAGGCGCCCCCCAGCTCCACCCCGGTGACATCCTCATTTGTGTAAACCCTGAAATCCACCGACATCAGAATATCCTGGGCCTTAAGGGCGGACTCCCGGCTTTGGGAGGCAACCACAACGGCGGTGGGCATCCCTGTGCTTACTTCCTCGGCGTGACTGGGGCCGGACAGAATGGAATAACTGCCTGTTTTTCCCTCTGATATTTCTGAGTATATTTCGGACAGCCGCTGCAGGGTGTTCTCGTCTATCCCCTTGGCGGCGTTTATGAGCAGTGTGCCGGGGTGAAAAAAATTTATTGCGGAATTCATTACAGCCCTGAAGGCGTGGGATGGCACAGCGGATATGACTGCTTCCGAGCGGCGGACAGCCTCCTCCAGGTCAGCGCCGACGGTCACTCCGGCGGGTATTTCAACTCCCGGGAGGTACCGGCCGTTCCTTCCTGTTTCTTTTATCTCTTCAGCCTGCTCCCTGGTGCGCGACCAGAGATAAGGGCTGTAGCCCTTCCTGGCCAGATGTACGGCCAGAGCCGTGCCCCAGCTTCCGGACCCAAGCACCGCAATTTTTACTGCTGCCAAGACAAAACCTCCTAATAGCTTATAAGAATAGACTTAGGGTCAGGAGACAGGAGACAGGAGACAGGAGTTGCATGATCTTTTTTTTAGCATGACCTTGTTATTTATATCCACAGAGGATTCAGCTAAATGAAATGCCTTCGATATTCTGACTTCTGACTTCTGAATTCTGTATTCCGACCGGATTTCAATGCTTTTGAGTCTTAAAACTTATCTTCGACTCTGTTCCCCGGGCCAGCCTTTTTAGGTTGGGTATATGCTTAAGCACGGCGAAAAGGCATAATACCCCGCCGAAAACAATATATAGAAGGCTGTAGTGGAGTAAAAACATGGACAGGGGCACCGACAGGGCGGCGCACACCGATCCCAGTGATACGTAGCGGGATACCAGTACCACAATTATAAAGACAGTAAGAGCTATTAAGAGCACCGGGGGGGCCAGGGCCAACAGCACACCGGCTCCGGTGGCGATAATTTTCCCGCCCTTAAAGCCCAGATATACGGGAAAGGCGTGCCCCACAAGGGCGGCAATTCCGGTAAGCATTTCCAACCCTTCAAGGCCGGCCTGGCGTCCGATAAAAACCGCGGCGGCGCCCTTGGCTGCGTCCAGGGCCAGAACGGCCAGCCCGGCCCCCGGCCCTATGGTCCGCCAGACGTTGGTTGCCCCTATGTTGCCGCTGCCGTGCAGGCGAATATCTATGCCCCTGATTTTGGCCGCAATAAAACCGAAGGGAATTGATCCAATCAGGTAGCTGGCGATAATATACAAAAAAAGCATTTGGTCACCGCCTACTCCTCTTTATTCTTCTTTCTCAGCAGGAAGCGGATGGGCGTTCCCTGAAAGCCATAGGCCGCCCGTATCTGGTTTTCCAGGTAGCGCATGTAGGAAAAATGAGCCAATTCAGGATCGTTTATGAAGAATACAAACTTAGGCGGCTTGACCCCGCTTTGTGAGGCGTAGTATATTTTGAGGCGTCTTGTTTTGTGCGTGGGAGGGGGATTCTGCTGCACCGAGTCCCTTACCAGGTTGTTCAGTCCCGGAGTGGAAACCCTCAGGCTGTAGTTTTCCGCGGCACTGTCAACCGCCTGCAGAATTTTAATTACTCTCTGCCCGGTAAGGGCGGAGATAAACACTACCGGGGCGTACTTCATAAAGCCAAGCTCTTCCCGGATATTCCTGGTGTACACATCAGACGTCCGGTCATCCTTTTCTACGAGATCCCATTTGTTAACCACTATTACCGAGGCTTTTCCCTGTTCATAGGCGTAGCCGGCAATTTTTTTATCCTGCTCGGTGACCCCTTCAACCGCATCAATCAGCATCAGCACCACGTCGCAGCGGTCTACCGCCCTGAGAGATCTGATTACACTGTATCTTTCGGTGGGCAGGTCGATACGGCTTTTTCTCCTTATACCGGCAGTGTCGATAAGAAGATAGGAGCGCCCGCTGTGCTCGAAATATGTATCGATGGCATCCCGGGTGGTTCCCGGGATATCGCTTACAATAACTCTTTCCTGCCCCAGCATTTTATTGACCAGGGAAGATTTACCCACATTGGGGCGTCCAATCACGGCTATTTTGATTATGTCCTTTTCGCTGTCAGCCTCTTCGGCAGCAGGGAGGCGGCTCACCACTGCGTCAAGCATATCGCCTGTATTGAGCCCCTCGGCCGCGGAAACGGGAATGGGGTCTCCCAGGCCCAGGCTGTAAAATTCCAGGTAGTCATTTTTGTCAAATTGCTCCACCTTGTTGGCCACCAGTATAACCGGCCGCTCCGACCTTCTGAGGAGACGGGCTATCTCCACGTCATTGGAGGTCAGCCCGGCCCGGGAGTCCACCACGAAAAGAATGACATCAGCCTCTTCGATGGCCAGCTCGGCCTGCTTTCTCACATTGCCGGTTATTTCAGTGTCATCGTAAAAATCAAGCCCTCCGGTGTCGATAAGGGTAAAGGACCGGCCGGACCACTCAGCGTCCTGATACAGCCTGTCCCTGGTGATGCCGGGTATATTCTCCACAATGGCCAGCCTTTGGCCTACTATTCTGTTAAAAAGAGTGGATTTGCCCACATTGGGCCTTCCCACAATGGCAACTATAGGTTTTTGCATATCAGCCACCCGCTGCTTTTTTTATTATTTTAACCAATTCCGCCGGCCCATTGGCCAGCTTTACAGGAACCCCGGCAGCTTTTTCAATATCTGCGGGGGAAGTGCCGTCCAGCATTATTCCCTGGTCTTTTTTAAGCAGCGCTGACGGCAGTATTACAATGTCGCTTTTACTAAGAGCTGTTCTGTGTTTCAGTATGTCCCGGCCGGTTAAAAGGCCGCTGACAGTAACAGTGTGTCCGAAGAAATGGTTTTTTACCGCCAGTGTCCCGGCATGAAGGTTATCAATGCCGTTGAGACAGGCTATAACCGGTTCCAGAACCCTTTCACCCAGTAGACCGGTGACCAGCAGCAGCCTTAAGGGCGCCGCCGATTTTTTCGGGAGCCTTTTCTTGGCCCTGGACCATTCATCCATGAAAAGCCTGGTCAGGCCAACCCCGTTTTCAGTCTGCGGAAAGTCGGCGTAACGGCTTCGGGAGGGTATTTTTTTTTCGGAAATAAAATAAAATTCGTCGCTGGCAAATACAAAGGGGTGGTTGAATGATTCAAGGCAGCCGTCCTGCCAGCCCCTGACCTTGTTAACTATAACTGACGCCTCTGACCGGCTGAAGGTCCGCACGGGGTGAAGACCCTCCCTGCTGCCGGTAAGTCCCACCGGAACAACCGCCAGCGACAGTACTCCCGGCCATAGCCCGGCAAGTTCCGAAACCGTTCTGTCCAGCTCAGCCCCGTCGTTAATGCCGGGGCATATTACCGCCTGGGTGTGAACCTCTATGCCCCGGGCAGTGAGGTACTCAAGCTGACTGATTATTTTGCCCGCCCCCCGGCTCCCCATTATTTTTTGACGCAGGCCGGGGCTGGTGGTATGAACGGAAATATAAAGGGGGCTCAGCCTTAATTCGGCTATCCTGTGCAAATCTTTATCAGAGAGGTTGGTTAGGGTGATAAAACTTCCCTGCAGGAAGGACAGCCTGTAGTCGTCATCCTTTATATACAGGCTGTCCCTCATGCCGGAGGGCATCTGGTCCACAAAACAAAAAAGACATTTGTTTACGCAGGAGGTTATGGTCTCCAGCCCGGTACAGCTGAACTCCACACCAAGATCCTGATCATTGTCCTTTTCAATGTCAATTTCCCAGTGATCTCCTCCGGGCTTTAGAAGGCCAATACTGAGAAATTCATCGTGTGCGTGAAAATAGTAATCCAGCACATCCTTCACTGTCCGGCCGTTTATTGTTAGAATAACATCCCCTTTTTCGATCTCCACCTCGCGAGCTATGCTGCCATCTAAAACACGGCCTACAGTGATTCCTTTTCCCTTCACTTCCATATCCTTTCCACAGCGTTAAAGCCAGGGCTTTGCCCCGGTCTTTTAAGTTTAATTATCTGATATTTGGAAGTTGCCGTCAAGTTTGATGGCCTGTACCAGCTGAGGATATATTTTTTCAAGGCAGCCTTCTATCAACCTTCTGCCGGCGGGGCGGGTGGCCGGCCATTTTAGCAGCATTTTACCCAGCGCCAGCAGGGGGCTTTCGTGAATGGGTATTTCAACCACAAGGTAATTTTTTTTGCTGATGCCGTTGATCTCCAGGAAGGTGCCGGTGAGGTTTGCTAAAAGGTGAGCGGAGGATGGGGCCGAAAATGCCATAACCCTTGTTCCGCCAGGTGCTTCCCCCAGGCAGCAGCCACCGTCAAAAATATTTTTATACAATTCATTACTGCAGCATGTGTTCCATAGGGTACCCCTTTGGAAATGAGGAGGCAGATCTCCCATATAGATAGACCCTGCAATAATGGAGATGGGAAAATGGCAGCCGCTGCAAAAAATAACCGTTTTCAAGCTCAAACCTTCAGGCCGGCAGTGGAAACCAGGCTCCCGCCCCCGGTGAAGGACCCTGTCGGCAAACTTTTTAGCGTTTTTTCCACCAGCTGCACTATTCCTCTGTAGGTAATCAATGTTCCCCAGGTTACCAGCGGCCTTCCTATGGATACCAGCCCCAGCCTCCGGGATATAATCCCGCCGGCCTTCATGGTTACGTTTACATGGGGCGAGACATCCACCAGCACATAGCTCCCGCTATGTATGCCGAAGGCTTCAGCCAGACCGCCGGTGGCATTGTAAAGCAGGCTGGGGCGACTGCGCCGCCCTACTATATATATTTCATTTCCTGCCTCATCCCGGCCCATGAATGTTATCCTGCCGCTGTCTTTAACCTGGTGGCAATCAAAAAGCTTCTGGTTTACCAGGTCCCTGTAACCGGGAATCTTTTCTTTGGGCAGAAGGCCCAGGTGTATGTTGGCGGCGGTGACGGAGGAATGCGCACCGCCGTAGCAGTGGTATATTATCTTCAATATATCCGCCCCTTTAGTGCGATACTATTATGTAAGTGTCGTTATCAAGATAATGGGCCATGGCGTCCATTATCCGGGAAAGGGACCGGGCCATGCTCTCGCACTGCTTTTCGTCCCTGCCTATGAATATGGGAGCTCCCCCGGTTACGGCCGAAGGGTCCCTGGTGACCACGGCCAGTATCATTCTTCCCTCATTGCCTTTCATTTTTTCTTACTGCCATCCTCCCTGCCCCGGTACTGAGGGGCTTGCTTCTGGCGCTCTCCAGTACGGGGGTTCGTTTGACTGCCAGCAAAAGCGCCTCCATATCCTTTATTACCGGCAGTATGTAAAGGCCCACCTCCCCGTTGTCGACATTTTTACGGGCCAGGGGGGTGAATTCGGGCGTGTCTATATCCTTTTTTGAGCCCAAAAGGGCCGCTGCGGTATGGGCAATGGCCGTTCTCTGGCCCATATCATTTATAACCGCCAGGGCATTGAAATCCCTGGGGACAATCTTTACAGCCAGTCCTTCATTAAGTATTTTATCCCTCATATCCTGCAGTCCGACGTTCATTATATCGATCTCATCCACCTTGAGGAGGCTTTTGTCAAAATGTATTCTGGCCGGCAAAATCTCGCATATGTCTCCTATGTTTTGACCGGACATAAAGGATTTAACAAAAATAATCAGCAGCGCCATCATTACAACAGCACCGGGCAACCCGGTGAGATAGCAGGCTGCCGTCACAAAGAGAGCGGTAAACATGACCATATAGTTCCTGGCCTCAAAGGTGCGGGCTATGCCCTCTATGTAATCGTTGCCCCTTCTTACCAGCTCTGTTTTGTCAAGGTTGTCTAGAGTTGTTCTCTCAATGCCGCGGATCTCCCTGAACTGTGTGGCCGCCAGGGCAAGAAAAGTAACGGCTGCAAAATCAGGCTTCATTATGGCCGGCACAGACACCGCTCCTATGGCGGAAGCTATGAATCCCAGTGAGATGTGCGAAATCATACCATGTGGATAACCGGGATACTGGCGGTAGTCCATTCTTAAAAGCAGTATTCTGGAGAGTGTTCCCGCCAGGGTCCCGGCTATAAAAGCCACAAGGTAATTATCCATTAAAGTCACCTTGTTTTTTTAAGGTTATCACGGTCAATTTCGTTCTTGTCCGGGTCAAATTCAGAATCAGTCTGATCCGGCTTTTTTTCTTCAGTTTTTTGGAAAATCTTCCTCACCCCCCCGACCGGGCCCATAAACCCGGTGAATTCCCGGCCGATATATGATGAAAGCCTGCTCCTGGCCTGTTTCACGCCCCCCGAGCTGATCAGCAGGAAGGCTCCCCCGCCCAGAATGGTCAGCCCCAGTATCCAGGCCAGGGCTTTCCAGGAGCCGCCGGAACTGCCCGTCCCGACTTTGCCCGTGGGGCTGACCCCGGTGGTTATACCCAGCACAGCAGGTATTGAGTCGGCAAAAAGAGCCACCCCGTTTTCTGCTTCCTTTTTTGAATTGACGTGCGTTCCGGCCTCAATTAATATGGAAGTCGGCATAAGGTCCTGGTTATAGTTACCCCTGCCTATAAAAATCTCTTTGACTATCTTGGGGTGAGTCTTATTGGAGTAGGCCATCATTTTTTTGGCAAAATCAAGGTTGGCGCTCATATTAGGATTCTGTCTGCCTATTACAAGGCGCAGCTGGGCCACATCGGTGTTGGAAATAGTTTTACTGTAGTAGCTGGCATCCGGGATTCCGTCCCGGTGCACATCTATCATGGCCACCGGATTACTTTTCATAAGCCTTATGGCCGTTCTTCTGGAGCGGTAATAGGCGTTATTGTCATGGGGGTCGTGAGGAGTTTTGTCATAATCCACCTTTAAATTTTCATTCCTCAGCTTGTTTACCAGGTTCTGCCCCACCTGGTAGATGCCCCCTTTGAAGGGGATGGCCTCGGTTCCGTCGGAGGGAACATAGGACTCGTCACTGTGGGTATGGTAAATTCCCACCAGGTCGTTTTTGCCTCCGGCTGCGGCGGCCACCGGGACTTCCAGGCTGGAGAACAATTCCTGATAGGCGAGAAACTGTTTATCCACCTGCAGGAATTTGGCGGTGGCCTCTTTCCCCCTCACTCCGGTGACACGGAAATGTCTGCCGTCTGAATCTATAATCTCGTCTCCCACGGCTACATCCCGGGAGGTTTTTGATATTAAATTTCCGTTTCCATCCTTTATGTCGACAGCATAGCCGGGCTGGTGATCGCACTGTTCAGCGGCCTTCTCCAAAAAGTCGAGAGGGCTGTAGACAGGATAAAGGACTTTCTCACGGTATATAAAGGCGGCAGCCGGCAGCGAAAGGGCAATGACTGCCAGCCCAAGGCACAGCTTTAGTCTTTTATTCATCCGTCATACCTCCATCCTTTGCTTCGCTTCTTTTACTCAAAATATTGCTCATGCGGCTGCCTGCCGCTGTGTCTTTTACTTCCACGTCATTGTTTTCCTGGTCCAGGCCTGGCTTTTTAAGGGCACTGGCAAGGCTGGGGTCTCTGCCCCCGGCGGTTGGCCCGCCGGCCATACGCTCTCTTATTTCCCCCACTGCCTCAGCCAGCAGCACAGCCAGCACACCGGAAATCACTACCGCGTCAAAGGCTCCGGCGCCGCCGATATCAGCCCGGCCGGCCGGCGCCCTGCTGGAGACCAGCCAGATGTAGTGACCCAGGTCAAATATGATCACTCCCAGGGTGGCTGAAATAAAGGCGCCTCTCCTGGATCTTCCGGCCAGGTAGCCAACTATGCCGGCCACCAGCGGGAAAAGCCACAGCGCATCGATAAAACCGAATCTTCCGGCAGGCTCCGGCAGCCCTGTCATCAGCAGTGTGCCGGCAGCATATATGGCCAGGGCGGTAACAAAGGCCCCTATAACAGACCTGGTCTTTTCCCGGGCCGTTCCTGCCGTGGCTATCAGGTACACCGCCAGTCCCAGCGGTATCAGGGCGCCTCCCAGGTTTACCGTTACCGGAAGCCTTCCACCGGCCACCGGAATGGTTATAAAGCTTCCGATAATAAGTCCGGCTATAACGGCCATGGCCCCCCTGTCGGACAGCTTCATCCTGTCAAGGGCCCTCTGGGCAAGGCCGAAAAATATCAAGGCAAAAACTATGAGTAGGAGAATCATCCCCACAGGAAGTCTCGTCATTAATTTACCCCCCTGATTTTTTACTAATATCCTGCCCTGCCGGACTTTTAATATGCGTAAAAATAGCTTAAGGGTAATGACTCCGGTCGGAATACAGAAGTCAGGAGTCAGGAGTGTTGCCTGCCAAAATAAAGAATGGAATAACTGTTTGTATTATAATATTTAATGCATTGTAAAAATTATTGGTTGGGAGTGCTGTTAGGTGGGGATTATTGCGGTGAAGAGATGAATTGCAGTGTTGGGAAAAGAAAAAGGTCCGCCTACGGCGGACCCTCTACCCTGAAAAGACGCTTATACTGAAATTCTTATTAGTCGGAATACAGAACCCAGATTTAAGCCACTGAGAACACAAATATTTATAAGCCCAGCTAATCGGTTTTTATTTACTTATAAGGACTGCCTAAACCATTCTGGATTCTGGATTCTGACTCCTGTATTCCGACCGCATAGAATTTCAGAATAAGCGTATCATTATTTCTGTTCGAAAATGTTCCCCACCAGGTCTCCTATGGTAACATTTCCGCCCTCACCGGATTCATGCATTTTGGGAGCAGCATCCTGGGCTTTATGCGGCCGGGGTTCTCTCTCCCTTTCCTTTTCCCGGTTAACTTCCCTGATGGAGAGGCGGATGCGCTTTTCTTCCGGGTCCACGCTCAGTACCTTGACTTTTATTTCCTCGCCCTCTTTAACAACCTCTTCGGGCTTTTCCACATGGCGGTCTGCCAGGTGAGATATGTGCACCAGACCTTCCACACCGGGCTCAAGCTGGACAAAGGCTCCAAAGGGGGCCAGTCTTACCACAATGGCGCTGACAATGCTGCCCACCGGGTATTTATCCACTACATTTTCCCAGGGATTGGCCAGAACCTGCTTCAGTCCGAGGGAAATTTTTTCATTCTCCCGATCAATCTTAAGGATCATTACATCCACTTCATCTCCGACCTTGACCACTTCCGACGGGTGGCTGATCCTGAACCAGGCCATCTCGGATATGTGCAGCAGCCCGTCTACGCCGCCTATGTCAACAAAGGCTCCAAAATTGGTGAGACGCCTGACAATGCCTCGAACCACCTGTTTTTCCTGGAGTGTGCCGAACATTTCATCCCTTTTTTGAGCATACTCTTCCTCCAGCAGTGCTTTCCTGGAAATTATGACTTTCTTCCTGGGGCGGTTTAACTCTATAACCCTGGCGGATATTTCCTGCCCGAGGAATTTGTTGAGGTCTTCCACATAACCCCTTTCAACCAGGGATGCAGGCAGGAAAGCACGCACTCCCACGTCTACCAGGAGACCACCCTTGACAACCTCCCTGACGATACCGGTTAAAATTTCTCCGCTCTCAAGGCGACCTTCAAGGACTGACCATGCTTTTTCAGCGTCTGCCTTCTCCTTGGAGAGAATAAGCCTTCCTTCCTTGTCCTCGGTTTTTAAGACATAAACGTCTATTTTATCCCCTATCCTGACAATGTCATCAGGAGAAGAAACATCACAGCAGGAGAGTTCTCGCAGGGAAATGACCCCCTCCGATTTGGCGCCTATATCAACCAGCACCTCGTCCTGGTTGACCTGCACCACCACCCCGGTAACTATTTCGCCCGGGCGGACGGATTTGATATCCATGGCGTCACCCATGTCTTCCTCCTTCGCCGGAGCCTCCACAGTTTCCACCGCAGCGGGAGTATCATTTTCAGCCACTGTTCCCTGATCGATGATTTCATTTTGGTTATCTGTCATTCCACCCAACTCCTTCATCCGTCTTTCAACCTCCTCAATAATCCACTGCGGCGTAGAAGCCCCGGCAGTTAATCCCGCCTTTTTTACCCCTGCAAACCATTGCTTTTGGAGTTCATCGGCAGTCTCAACCTGATGGGTATGTGCCTCTCCGGTCACAGCAGAGCAAAGCGCAGTGAGTTTGGCCGTGTTGGAACTTTCTTTACCTCCCGCCACCACCATTACTTCCACTCTGCCGGCCAGTTCCACAGCGGACCTTTGCCTTTCTCCCGTTGCGTTGCATATTGTATTGTAAACATCCACTTCCCGGCAATTTTTTTTCAGCTCGCCAACAACAGCATTAAAAATTGACTCTGTCTGTGTTGTTTGGGCAAGCACTCCAACCCTGTCTGGAAGACAATGTTTGCAAACCTCTTCAGGGCCCTCGAAAACCAGGGCGCTTTCTCCGGCCCAGCCCACTATACCTTTTACCTCGGGGTGATCCCTGTCCCCGGCCACCACCGCCTGAATTCCCTTTTCAGTAATTTCCCGGGCAATCTTTTGAGCCTTTACCACATGGGGGCAGGTGGCGTCAATAATTTCTATATTTTTACCGGCGGCCTCGTCATATACTCCCGGGGGAACGCCGTGGGACCTGATTATTATAATGCTCCCCGGAACGGCGCCGGAAATATTTTCTATAATACTGACACCGGATTTGACAAGGTCATCCACTACCAGCCTGTTATGGATGATGGGCCCCAGGGTGTAAACCGGCCCGTCCCTGTTCCTGGAACAGTTTTTAGCTATTTCAATAGCCCTTTTAACCCCGTAGCAGAAACCCGACTTGCCGGCCACTGTAATCTTCAAATAATATCACCGCTTTTTAAAGCCATCAAACCGGCTATGCTGTCCATAATATCACTGCTTATAGCTGAAAGCTCTTTTCTGCTTGCCTTTTTAATTCCAGGTTCCATTTGGATACTCATAGGTTTTCCAAATATAATGTTTATTTTTCCGAAAAATCCCCTGGTTCCCATTACGGCCACCGGCAGTACAGGCACACTGGCCCTGGTGGACAGCATGGCCGCCCCCAGGTGGGGTTCCATCATAGCATCACCCTTATTCCTGGTGCCCTCGGGGAATATACCCACCACCCTGCCGCTTTCCAGATGACTTAGGGCGGTCCTGATAGCCGACCGGTCAGCCCCTCCCCTTTTTACCGGAAAAGCTCCCAGCCCTGCTATGACAGGCCCCAGCAGGGGTATTTTAAAGAGTTCATGTTTGGCCATAAAATATACATGCCTGGACATGGGAAGGGTACAGCCGATCACTACGGGGTCCCAGTAACTTTTATGGTTGCTTACCAGGACAATACCGCCCCGGGCAGGGATGTTTTCAACCCCCGTGATGACCACCCGGCGCACAATGGCCAGATAAGTCCTGCACAATGTCCAGGCTATCCTGTATAACATCAGGAGAGGCCCTCCGTAACGGTAGTGACAATCATAGCAATCACTTCTTCGGCTGTCATGCTGGTGCAGTCCAGTATAATTGCGTCTTCAGCGGGCTTAAGAGGATTCACCGCCCTGCTGCTGTCTATATAGTCTCTTCTCAGTATATCTTCAGCCAGTTCTTCAATGTTGACGCAAAAGCCCATCCTTTCAAGGTCCCTGGCCCTTCTCCCGGCCCTTTCCAGAGCAGATGCCACTAGGTAAAACTTGTATCGGGCGTCGGGCAGCACTACAGTGCCTATATCTCTACCTTCCATGACCACCCCGCCGGAGCGGGCCATCATTTTCTGGATGTCCACCAGCATGACAGCCGATCACTACGGG
>JAMCVT010000074.1 GCA_023475565.1 Actinomycetota bacterium | reverse complement strand
AATAAAAATGCTAAAATAACAGTATGGTTATTAATTGCGTTCATTACTGCATCCCTAACCGGAATTATCTCCTGGCTGATCCTGCCAGCTCATGCACGTCTCGGGGCAATTGAAATACATGATAAAATAGGGATTATTTTAAGTGTTTTATTTATTTTTCATTTCGTTAATCACCGGCGGTGGATAGCCAGGAAATTTTCTAATTGATATGGCATATTCTTTTCACGAGACTGGACTATAAACTCGCCTAACTTGCTAAATATTTTGGAAGCTTTTGTTCATTATTTTGTAAGAATTATTAGGGATAATAACCTCAAATGGATTGGGAGGTTATTTTTTTATGGCCAACAGGCTCGCCGATGAAAAAAGCCCGTATCTCCTCCAGCACGCCAACAACCCTGTGGACTGGTATCCCTGGGGAGATGAGGCATTTGATAGAGCAAAAAGTGAAGACAAACCCATTTTTCTGAGTGTGGGATACTCGACTTGCCACTGGTGCCATGTCATGGAGAGGGAGTCCTTTGAGGACAAAGAGGTTGCTGAGTCACTGAACAGGGATTATGTTTCTATAAAGGTGGACCGGGAGGAGCGGCCGGACATTGACCACATATACATGGCGGTGTGCCAGGCCCTCACCGGGCAGGGGGGGTGGCCCCTTACGGTGATTATGACCCCGGATAAAAAGCCCTTTTTTGCGGGGACCTACTTTCCCAAGACTTCCAGGTGGGGCAGGCCGGGGCTGAAGGACATACTGGGCCAGATAAGCCGGAAGTGGAAGTCCGGGCGGGAGGAGATAGCCGGCATAGGGGAAAGGATTACCGGGGCCGTGGCCGGGCAGTATTCCGGCGGCGGGGGGGAGCCTGATTTGGAGATGGCGGAAAGGGTGTACCGGGAGCTGGAAAGGTCCTTTGACCCCCGCTGGGGAGGGTCTGGCGGCGCTCCCAAGTTTCCCACCCCCCACAACCTCATGTTTTTACTGCGCTACTGGAAAAGGACAGGCCGGGAGAAGGCCCTTTTTATGGTGGAAAAGACACTGCGATCTATGTATGCCGGGGGTATATACGACCATATAGGTTTTGGCTTCTCCAGATATTCCACCGACGAAAGGTGGCTGGTGCCCCACTTTGAGAAGATGCTTTACGACAATGCGCTGCTTTCCCTTGTCTGTACCGAGGCTTACCAGGTCACCGGGAATAACTTTTACCGGGAGGTGGCCGGCGGAATATACACTTATGTGTTGAGAGACATGACCTCCCCGGAAGGGGGCTTCTACTCCGCTGAGGACGCCGACTCCGAGGGGGTGGAGGGGAAGTTTTACGTGTGGGCCCCCGGGGAGGTTGCCCGCGTTCTGGGACAGGAAGAGGGAAGGTATTTCTGTGAGATATATGATATTACCGGGGAGGGCAATTTTGAAGGCCGGAGCATACCGAACCTGATTACTTCCGGGGGACTGGAGGGAAAGAACAGGGAAGGGCTGGAGGCTTCCCGCCAAAAGCTCTTTCACTACAGGGAGGAGAGGGTCCACCCTTACCTGGATGATAAGATTCTGACCTCCTGGAACGGGCTTATGGTGGCCTCCCTGGCCAGGAGCGCCGCTGTCACCGGGAACCGGGAGCACCTGGGGGCGGCTGAAAGAGCGGTGGAGTTCATCTGGGACACCCTGAGAAGGGAGGACGGGAGGCTTTTGGCCCGGTACAGGGACGGGGAAGCAGCCATATCCGGCTATATAGACGACTATGCCTTTTTGCAGTGGGGTCTGCTGGAGCTCTACGAGGTGACTTTTAGCCCCCGGTATCTGAAAAGGGCGCTGCTGCTGCTGGACCAGATGACAGATCTTTTCTGGGACCGGGAAAACGGGGGATTTTTCTTCTATGGAAGGGACTCCGAGGGCCTTATAGCCCGGCCCAGGGAGGTTTATGACGGGGCCGTTCCGTCGGGCAACTCGGTAGCTGCGCTGAACATGCTGCGGCTGGCCCGCATAACCGGGCGCGATGACCTGTCGGACATGGCCGCCCGCCAGTTAAGCGCCTTCGCCGGGGTGGTGTCCGGCTATCCCAGGGCCCACGCCTTCTTTATCTGTGCCGTGCAGACAGCCCTCACTCCTCCCAGGGAAATAGTCATCGCCGGGAAGGAGGGCAGTGAGGGGGTAAAAAGGATGTTGGAGGCAGTGCACAGGGAATTCCTGCCCGACGCCGTAGTGGCTTTCCGGCCGGAAAACGGGGAAGCTGCGGAGATTGAGGGTCTGGCCCCCTTCACCAGGGGCCGTGGAGCGCTCAACGGGCTGCCGGCGGCCTATATATGCCAAAATTTCAGCTGCCACGAGCCTACCACCGATGTGGAGAAGATGGTGTCGATAATAAGGGGCCGATAGCCCTCGGACTGCAGCAGTCTGTGTGATTAATATCACTTTTTTTTATGCCGGCACTCACAGATAATATAATATATTCAGGCCATAATGTTATCAAACAACATAAACGGGGGGGCAGCAATGAAAAGAAACCGTAAGATAGTGCGTATAGACGAGGAAAGGTGTACCGGCTGCGGCCAGTGCGTTTCCCCCTGCGCTGAAGGGGCGATAGAGATAAGGGATGGAAAGGCCAGGGTAATAAAGGACGAGCTGTGTGACGGTGCCGGATTCTGCCTGGGGGTCTGCCCGGAGGGGGCGCTTTCCATTGAGGAGAGGGAGGCCGAGGATTTTTCCGAGGAGGCTGTGCACAGGCATGTAAAAGAGAACCCCAGGGCTTATATTCCCCAGCAGTGCCACAGGTGCGGCCGGGACGAGGATGAGGTAACCGTCCTCCCCTGCCGGAGGGATGGAGAGAGCGCCTGGGTCTGCACCCACTGCCTGCCGGCTCTTATACATGCATAATTGCTGAAAGGCCTGAATTAACGGCCGGAGGTCAGAAGCCGGAATTAGTGAGCAATCTACTGTGCCAGGGCCGCCGGATGGGGGCCTTCTTTTTTTTCCAGCACAGTGATGCCCGGGATTTTGCCCCGGGCATCATAAAAAATGGCTTGCTTTAGTAGTATAAAAGGAGGGATATTGGTTTTCCGCAAAGAAAACTATGGTTATTTTACAGGTATGTGCAGCGGCACTTTATACAGTTTCCCCGGGAGGCCTTAAAAAGGTCTTTAAAAAGCTGGTCTAATTCTCCGTGCTTCAGGCGGACCAGCCCTTCGGGGTTGACCAGCGATCCGTTTATGAACATACGGATGTAAGAGTGCTCCTTTGTTTCAACGACCACCACCAGTCTGTACTCGTTCATAAACTTCCACCCCTGCCCAGTAAAAAGTTTTATTTAATATTATACTGCATATCCTCCAACAGGCACCTGTTTTTCGATAATATTCCGAGAGGTTTTTTTAATGAATATTTATGCCATCAGTGATCTGCACCTATCCTTCTCAGCCAACCCGGACCCGCCGCTGTGGAGTGCCAGGGAATACAAGCCCATGTCTGAAATCGATGGAATATGGTCCGGCCACGCCCGCAGGATTTATGAAAACTGGGCCGGATCGGTGGGTGAGGGGGATCTGGTGCTGATGCCGGGGGATATTTCATGGGCCATGAAGCTTGAAGAGGCCGGGCCGGACATAAACTACCTGGGCATGCTGCCCGGCAATATAGTGGCGGTACAGGGCAACCACGATTACTGGTGGCAGAGTATATCCAGGACAAGGGCAAAAATGCCTCCCCAAGTCAGTCTTATACAGAACGACTGTGTGGTAATGGATGGTCTGGCCCTTTGCGGCACCAGGGGCTGGCTCTGCCCCAACGGGTCTTTTTTTGAGGAAAAGGATGAGAAGATTTATAAAAGAGAACTAATAAGGCTGGAGAACTCGCTTAAGAGCGCCGGGGGCCGGGCTGAGAGAATAATAGGCATGATGCATTTTATGCCCACCAATGAAAAAAAGGAATACAGCGGCTTTGTTGAGCTGTTCGGGGATTACGGGGTGGACACCGTGGTATACGGGCACCTTCACTCACGAGCCTGCCGGTATCGTCTCCCTGACAATCTCTGGGGGATAAACTTTCATCTTGTAAGTGCTGACTACCTTAATTTTTCCCCGGCCCTGATAGGTTTCTGGGGTGGTTAAGGTGGATAATATTTTAGTAAAAATATTTCCGCCGGGAGGATATTTTTTAGGCGCGTCGAAATTACTATGAACAATAAAATATTTATAGCCTAAAATATATTCCGCCTTAGAGGCGGATAATAACGAGGAGGTAACATTAATGGCTACTATAAAAGAAATTTTGACAGGTCTCAGCACAGTTCTACAGAACAATACCGCCAAGAACAAGGGAGTAAATGGGGTATTTCAGTTTGATATCAGCGGAGATGACCCGATGGAGTTCTTTTTCAAGCTTGATGACGGGGCACCCACTGTAGGTGAAGGCGCCGCAGACAGCCCGAGCATCACCATTTCGATGGCTGCCGCCGACTTCAAGGACATGGTGGACGGCAAACTTAACGGGACTATGGCTTTTATGAGCGGCAAGCTTAAAATCAAAGGGGATATGTCCCTGGCCATGAAACTGGAAAGCATTATCAAGTAATAGTATGAGAAAAGAATCACCCGGAGGCAGGCTTCCGGGTTAATCTTTTATAAGGACAGAGAAAGAGGGCTTGGTCATGTCTTCTATATCCCACCTTGAGGCGGAAATATGCGAGGCTTTTATAAAATTCCAGAGGGAACTGACCGGAAGGGGGCCCGAGGAGACAAAAACCTATATAGTGAGGGATATGATTATCATACGGTCAAAGGGTGTGCTGACAAAACAGGAGATGCACGTGGCCGCCACCCGGAGGGGAAGGAGCCTGGTCAAGCAGATGAGGCAGGAGCTCCGCGAGACCTATCTGGAAAAAATAGAGGAGATTATTACCGGCCTGGTGGGCTGCAGCGTGGTGAGCAGTCACGGCGACATAAGCATAAGGACCGGTGACGCCCTGGAAGTGTTCATAGTGGACTGCGATATACAAAGAAAATAGGTAAGGACGTTTGGTTGCTATAATACCGGACCGGTTGTATAATTGATAAAGAGGTAGACATGAAGCGGAGGCCGGGGGTTTTTACGGTGGCTTCGGCCTCAGGTAAACCAGCACATACAGGCTTCTTTTTGAGGATGCCTTTCGTGGTGGTTTTTTGTTTTTGCCGTATTTATGCAACTAATGGCCGGGAGGGGTGATATAAAATTAACAGCCGGAAGGAATTTTAATTATAGTGTCATAATTATAAATTGTAAAGAATATCTGAGTTTTGTATCGTCCATTTTCCGGATACGTCCGGCCACGACGGAAAGTTAGGGAGGGAATTAGGAGTGAGTCATTTTATCTGCGACACCTGCAAGAAGGATATACTTCCTGTTGACGGTATTCTGTCCTGGACCAGGGAAGACCACAAGTTGGGTAATTTCAAGCTCACCCATAAGAATTCGGTGGAGACAAACTGCGAGCCTGCAGACAGCAACAGGTACAGGGAGCTGTATACCCTTACTCTGGCCACTGGTTTTATGGAGTTTATTTCTTACCTTCTGGAGCGCTGGGAGGACGGCTTTACCTTGACAAATCCCAAATCCCTCAGGAATGTCATGAGGCAGCTGAACCTGCACATCCATGAAAAGCTGCTGGTGATGGTTGAGGATTAAATTTTTTTGAAGCCGGTATAATTAAACCGGGCCTGGACCATACTATTTTATGTAGGGTTCGTAATGGCCGAGCCCAGACTGTTACAGGGTCTTAACAGGCTCTGTGATAGTCGGCCAAAGGTTAGTATCGGGTCAAACGGCTCGGTATTAGCCGGCGGGCAGATCGGTGAGTGTTCCGGCAGGCTCTGTAATAGTCCAAAAGATTATTACAGGGTCGCAAGGGATGTTCATCGGTCGAGCTAAGACTATTATGGGTTTCGGATAATCAAACTTGTTTGGTGCTTGAGGTTTGCAGCAGTCGAGAGATTGCTGCAGGCTTCCTAGGTATCCATAATAGTCGAGCAAAGGTCATTATGGGTGCCGTAATGGTCTATAGCGGCCGAAAGGTCGTTGTGGGCTATGCAGGTACGCGTAGTGGCTGTAGCGTAGGTCATTACGGGCTCGAAAAAAGCCTACTTCCCTTGTGGGAGTAGGCTTCCGTCATTTCTTGGGCCTTCTCATTCCCCCATACATGTTCTCAGGGCAAGCTCCTTTTGTAACATCAAGAAACTCGCCTGTTTTGAAATCTCCCCAGGTATTTATAGTACTTACAAGACCATAAAGGAATTGGTCAAAGGCTGCCGAATAGTTGAAGATGTGCATGAAATAGAACATTTTGAAAGACACTCTGCAACAAATATTTGAAGTTGAAATGCCACTACCCAAACCCCACTGGAGAAGGTATTAGGGTATTGGACAGATATTTTTTTTGCCATATTTAATGCGCTGACAAGGGGGAGTTAAGACTTGAAGCTTTACGAGTTCCAGGGCAAGGAAATATTTAACCGCTATGGCATACCGGTGCCGCGGGGAAAGGCGGCAGCCGACACGAAGGAGGCCATTGCGGCCGCAGAGGAAATTGGTTTGCCGGTAATGGTCAAGGCCCAAATTTTACAGGGAGGAAGGGGTAAGGCGGGGGGAATAAAGCGGGCTGGAAACCCGGGAGAGGTTTCTCATTTGGCTGAGTCCTTTTTAACTGCTCCGCTAAAGAATGAGAAAGTGAAACAGGTACTGGTGGAAGAAGTGGTGGAACATACGGGAGAGTATTACCTCGGGATTACCATAGATGACCGCCACGGTTGTCCCGTGGTTATCGCCAGCTCCCAGGGAGGAATGGAGATTGAAGAGATAGCCAAAAGCCTTCCGGGAAAATTAATACGCTGCCTTATTGACCCGGTCAGGGGACTGCGACAGCACGAGGCGATGGAGATAGCAAAAAAACTTGATTTGAAGGGAAATATGCTGGTCCAGATGTCCGGCATCATTTTTAACCTGTATGGATTGTTTGTCCAAAAGGATGCCCAGCTGGCCGAAATCAATCCTCTGCTGTTGAACAATGAAAGCCGGTTCATTGCCGGCGATGCCAAGATAATAATAAATGACGACGCATTATTCCGGCAGAATGAATATAAAGAGTTTTTTATAGAAGACTCAAGCGCCAGCCGGTTCGAGGCTATAGCCCGGTCCAAGGGGTTTAATTATGTCGATCTTGGCGGCCGGATAGGGTTGGTTAGCATTGGCGCCGGGTTTGGCATGATGATTGTGGATGTGATCGCCCAATTTGGCTGCCGTCCGGCAAATTTCCTTGATGCGTCAGGGGGTATGTCAGTCGAGACCTTTAAAGAACTGACCGAACTGATTATTTCAAAAGCGGACGAGGACAGCCGGGTCAAAGTGATACTGGCCTGCTGCGGCATAGCCGCCACAAAGCTTGAAAATATAGTTGCGGGCCTTACAGCCGCCCTGCGGGAACATCCTTCCCGTGTTCCGGTGATAGCAAGTTTCACCGCAGACGGCCCCTCCACATTGAATATGGCCTTGGAGGAGGCCGGCCGGATACTGACCGGGGCGGGGATTTCTTATTACCCCAATCTTCGAGACGCTATTGAAGCTGCTGTGCGCATATCCAAGGAGGAGAAATGATTTTATGGGAATTCTAGTTGATAAAAACACAAGGGTAATCATACAGGGTATAACCGGAGTATACGCCAAGGACCAGGTCAGGATGATGGTCAAATACGGAACGAAAATTGTTGCGGGGGTGGCCCCCGGCAGGGAGGGGGCCGAGGTGGAGGGAATCCCCGTTTATGATACGGTGAAGGGGGCGCTGGAAGATCATCCCGCGGACGCCTCGATCATCTATGTAAACCCGCGCATCGCCAAAGAAGCAGCCCTGGAGGCCATAGACAACGGGTTGAAGTTTTTGGTGATTGGCACAGAGGGGATACCTGTGCACGACACCATGTTTATCAGGCGCCAGTCGAGAGCAAATGATGTTTGGGTGGTGGGCCCCAATGGGCTCGGAATAACCACGCCGGGGGAAACCTGCCTGGGTACGGTGCTGCCCTATGTCCGGCCCGGCAATGTCGGGGTAATCAGCCGGTCCGGCTCCCTGGTCATTCAGTTGCTTTATTTTTTGAACCAGGCGGGAATCGGGCAGTCCACCTTCGTCAGCGCCGGTGGTGATTTTGTGTTGGGCAGAAACCCGGTGGAGTACCTTGAGCTTTTTGAGAAGGACCCGGGAACCAGGGCCGTCCTTTTTATCGGGGAAATAGGCGGCATGAAGGAATACCAAATTGCCGAATACATCAAAGAAATGAGCAAGCCCGTGGTGGCATATATTGTCGGCCGGACCACCGTTCCCGGCAAGAGGATGGGGCATATAGGCGCCATCGTGGCCAGCGGTGCGGATAGCGCGGAGAATAAGCGCAACAGCCTGAAAAACGCCGGAGCGCTTATAGCAGACACGCCATGGCAGATCATAGACCTGTTGAATGATCTAATTTAAAAACAGCCGGTGTTGCAAGGGCTTTTCCCGGGGCGTTAAGGAGATTGATTGCATGAATAACTACCTTAAAGAGTACGTAGAGAAAGTCATTAGCGTGGATGACGCCATAGACCTTTTCAAGCCGGGCCTTAATGTATACCTGGAGCAGGGTCCGGCCGAGCCGTTTGCCGTGATCCGGGGGATGATGAATAATGTTGAGCGCACCAGGGGAATCAAGCTGGTGATAGTGCCCTTTCCCGGCCTCAACAAGGTTCCGTTTGCCACTCCCGAGTACACCGGCTGCTGGGAGATATCCACCTTCTTTAGCGTTGCTGCCTTGCGCAAGCCGATACGGGAGGGGAGAGTGAGGTATGTTCCCATCCACCTGTCGGAAATTCCCGCGGCCCTTACGGGGGCTTTTCGTCCTGATGTAGCCGTCATTCAGGTGAGCCCGCCCGATGATGCCGGCTATTGCAGTCTGGGCCCGGCCGTTGATTACAATCTGGCGGCCATAGAAGCCGCGTCGACGGTTATAGCCCAGGTAAACGAACGGCTGCCGGTTACCTTCGGGGACAGCGGCATCCACCTCTCCAGGATCCACTGCCTTATCGAGGAGGAAAGCGTTCTCAACCAGGTTCCCCAGGCCGGAACGGGACCGGTGGAAAAACAGATTGCCGGGCACGTGGCTGAACTGGTTCCTGATGGCAGCACCATACAGATAGGTATAGGCGGCGTTCCCGATGCAATTTTGACCGCTTTGCTCGCTAAGAGGGATTTAGGCATTCACTCCGGCATGTTGTCCGATCATACCGTGGACCTGATTGAGGCCGGCGTGGTTACCGGGGCGGGAAAAAAATTAAACCCCGGTAAAGTGGTGGCCGGGGTGCTTTTAGGAACCGACCGTCTTTATGATTTCTGCCATCGCAACCCGGTGGTGGAGATGTATCCGACCACTTATACACACAACGCAGGGATAATCAGTCAGCTGGATAATTTTGTTTCCATCAACTCGGTCATTGAAATCGACCTGACCGGCCAGGTAAATTCAGAAATGGTCAACGGTGAATATATATCCGGCATCGGGGGCCAGGTGGATTTCGCCCGGATAGGCAGGTTGTCAAAGGGGGGAAAGTCAATTTTTGCCTTGCCCTCCAGGGCTAAGGACAAATCCAAGATTGTTCCCCAGTTGAAGCCCGGCGTTCCGGTGTCAACTTCCAGGGCGGATGTTGATTATGTAGTAACCGAGTTCGGAGTTGCCGACCTGCGTTATCGCTCCTTAAAGGAGCGGGCCAGGGCCCTCATTGAAATTGCCCATCCGGATTTCAGGCCGGAACTGAGGAGATGGCTGGAAAATGACGGGAGGTTATAATGGCGGCGTTATGTGTATCATTGCTGTAGCGCAGGTCATTACGGGTTCGGAAAAGAAGCTATGGAAGTATATACAGCAATGACAACTATGCGATATATTTTAAAAAGTTGAAAATAAGTCTTTTATTTTTTAAAAGAAGAATTATAATATTATACAGTCACTTTCGCTGAATTCCCACCAGGGAAGCGGGGGAACCAATTTTTGGGGTGAATCCTGATTAGGTTATTTGCTAAAAATATGATAACCGAAAGGGTAGGGTTAAAACTTTCGGCCCGAATCCGTCAGCTAACCTCGCAAGCGTTGAAAGGAAGGGTGTTTCAATATGTAAACCTCTAAGCCCAGGTCTGCTTTGCGCTTGCCTGGGTTTTTATTTGGCATCATTAATACTCTTAGAATATTGTTGTTTGCGGAGGTTTAAGGAATGTCCAACAGCCTAAAGCGTCTTTTAATAGGCAGGCCTTTACATAACGAGGAAATGGTCAGGGAAAAATTGCCCAAATGGAAAGCCATGTCAATTTTTTCCTCAGACCCGCTTTCCTCTATCGGGTATGGCCCCGAGCAAATAGTATTAATTCTCACCGTCCCCTGGGCCATTGCCTATGGGTATGCCTGGATGGTGGCGGTAGCCATTATAGCCCTGCTGGGCATAGTAACACTGTCGTATACCCAGGTTGCCCAAGCCAACCCGGGGGGTGGAGGCTCCTATTCCGTGGCCAAAAAAAATCTTGGGGAAACGGCGGCGCTGACGGCTGCGGCTGCCCTGTTTGTAGATTATATCCTCACTGTGGCGGTCAGCATTTCTTCCGGTACCGATGCCATTGTTTCGGCATTCCCTGTTCTTTCTGACTATAGGATGAGCTTAAACCTGTTTGTTTTATTTGGAATACTGATGCTTATAAACCTGCGGGGGGTCAGGGAGTCCTCCAACGCCTTTGTTTTTCCGACGTATGCCTTTATTTTCGGCATACTGGCACTGGTTGCCTCGGGTTTTTATCACATAAGCAGCAGCAACTCTGTTATTATACCTCAGACATCACTGGAGAGGCAGCCATTGGACTGGACGTTGCTGTACCTGGTTTTGCGGGCCTTTGCCAGCGGCTGCAGCTCGATGACCGGTGTTGAGGCCATTTCAAACGGCGTGCCCATGTTTAAGCCGCCTGAAGTAAGAAATGCCCAGTTAACCACATACTGGATGTCCTCAATACTGGTTGTCATGTTTTCCGGTATTACCCTGTTAATACTGCATAACCACCTGGTGCCTGTGAAGAATGTCACCATGCTTTCACAACTGGCCGAGGCCACCTTCGGCAGGAGCTCTATGTACTATTTTATTCAGTTCGCCACCATGCTGGTGCTGTACCTGGCTGCCAACACCGCCTATAACGGGCTTCCCCCGCTGCTTTCCCTGCTGGCCCGGGACAGGTACATGCCCCGCTACCTTTCGGCCAGGGGAGACAGACTGACCTTCCATAACGGAATAATACTTTTAAGCATCATAGCCGCCGTTTTTATAACCATATTTCACGGCAATACCGAGCACCTTATATCTTTATACGCCCTTGGAGTTTTCCTGTCTTTTACCATTGCCCAGGCCGGCATGGTGGTGCACTGGCGCAGGGAAAAGAAAACCGGCTGGGTCCCCCGGGCATTTCTAAACGGTCTCGGCGCTGTTGTTACGGGTATTGTCGTAGTAATAATAATGGTGGCCAAATTCCTGTATGGGGCATGGCTAATCCTTTTGGTCATACCGCTTCTTATTTACATGTTCAAGCGTATTAACAGGCATTATGAGGATATACGGGCACAGCTTGCCCTGCCGCCGGACCAGATTACCAGCTCCGCTGAAGGCAGCAACATTGTAATAGTGCCGGTGGCCGGGGTAACCAGGGTAGTGGCCAGCACCCTTAACTATGCCAAAAAAATATCTGAACGCATAGTAGCCGTGTTCGTCGCCACCGATGAAGAATCGGCCAGAAAGGTTAAAGAAAAATGGCAAAGCTGGAACCCGGGAGTAAGACTAATTGTACTGTATTCTCCGCACCGGGCCGTCACCGCCCCGCTGTTCAGGTTTATCGAAAAAGTGGAAAGGAAAAAAGGCCCGGATGATTACATTACCATACTTATTCCGGAATTTGAGACAAAAGAATGGTGGCATCGGCTGCTTCACAACCAGACAGGATTTTTATTAAGAACCTTGTTGGTATTTAGAAAAAACGTTGTGGTTACGGTGGTTCCCTATCGACTTGAAAAATAGGACAGTTTAAATTCAAGTCTTTAGTAATTGCCTGTTTATTAACTTGCTCAGGCCTAAGCTGTTTTGTACTGATGAAGCTTTACTCTTTCATTTCTTTCATGATAAAATATTTCGGGCAAGGAAGGAGGAGTGGCTATGTCAGGGCACTCCAAGTGGGCAACTATAAAAAGAAAAAAGGCCAAGGTGGACGCGGCCAGGGGCAGGGTTTTCACCCAGCTGGCCAAGGAGATACTGCTGGCGGCAAAGCAGGGCGGCGGTGATCCGGACGGCAACCTCAGGCTGAAAAACGCCATAGCCAAGGCCAAGGAGGCCAACATTCCCAACGATAACATACAGAGGGCCATTATGAAGGGGACCGGCGAGCTGGGTGGCGGCAGCTACGAGGAGATTCTGTATGAGGGCTACGGGCCCGGCGGGGTGGCCGTGATGGTGGAGGCCACCACCAATAACCGCAACCGCACGGCCGGCGAAGTAAGGCACCTTTTTTCCAAAAACGGGGGCAACCTGGGTGAGTCCGGCTGTGTTGCCTGGATGTTTGAAAAAAAGGGCATGATTGTTATCGAAAAGGACACCGGCGCCGACGAGGACGATTTGATGATGGCGGCGCTGGACTCCGGGGCCGAGGACGTCAGGGTTGAGGACGATGTGTTTGAAATAATCACCGACCCGGGCAGCTTTGAAACCTTAAGGGACGGATTGGAGGAAAAGGGCTACCAGCTGGCCGAGGCCCAGGTTTCCATGCTTCCCACCAACACCGTGAAAATTGAAGGGGACCAGGCGGAGCAGATGCTTAAACTGCTGGACTCCCTGGAAGAGCTGGATGATGTGGACGGGGTTTACACCAATTTTGATATGGATTGATGAAGCTAATTCTGAAAACCTATGTGGTCGGAATCCAGAATTCAGAATCCAGAAGCCAGAATGGTTTAGGCATTCCTGATAAGTTAAATATAGCTTATAAGCGGGGCTCATAAATCTCTGTGACCTCTGTGGCTTAAAAAGGAAATGACTTTTCATTCTTCTTGGTGGTCGCTTTTGGCAGCCCGTGTCTGGATTCTGGCTCCTGACTTCTGGCTTCTGAATTCCGCCGTCTGTAAAGACGGCACCGCCGGTAAACGGCGGTTTTATAGCTTGTGCTTGCAAATAACCGCTCTGATTGTGAAATAATCTATCTCTTTGGGGAGCGCCTCCTTAACAGGATTGAGCTTTTGCGCCCCCAACCGCCTGACAGCTTTGAGAATAAGGTCTTCATGGGGGGAGGGTATTAAGCTGTCCCAATCAATCTCACATCCGGCCTGTCCGCATCGTATAATATGGCCCTGCACCGTCTGCAGGGTCAATTTTCTTAATGCTGCAATTTCTTTTAATGATTTTCCTTCCCGATACATTTCATAGGTGGACAGATGACTGGCAACATCGGCAGTAGGAGGCGCAGCAGCCTGTTTTGCAGTTAGCGGGGCAATCTCCCTGGCCATTGTGTACTTACTGATAACCTCTATAAATTGACTGCCATACTTTGCCAATTTGTTTTCGCCAACACCGCTTATAGCCAGCATGGATGGACGGTCAACAGGGCACAGCCTGCTCATCTCCTGCAGTGTGCTGTCGTGAAAAATGACATAGGGCGGTACATTCTGCTTTTCTGAGAGCTGTTTTCTGAGGCCGCGGAGCATTTCAAAGAGGGTTGTGTCGGCAGTATCGGCAGTGGGGGCTTTTTTTCTGACCTTACGCAGCACTTTTTCTTTTCCGGTAAGCACCGGCACAGCCCTGTTTCCCAGGCGCAAGACAGGATACCTGCCTTCAGTTATACCCAGGTATTCTTCCGCCACCAGAAGGTTAATCAGATTGGTCAGCTCATTAGCTGTATACTCTTTCATTATGCCGTAGGTGGACAGTTGGTCGAAGCCGAGAAGGCTTATTTTTTTACTCCTGGACCCTCTCAAAACATTGGCCACGAGATTGACCCCGTAATTTTGTCCCACCCGGCGGACACAAGAAAGTATTTTCTGTACGTCCACAGTGATGTCGGACAGTTCGCTTTCATCTTTGCAGTTTCCGCAATTTCCGCAGTTTTCCGGGACGCCGGTTTCTCCGAAATATTCAAGTATGTATTGTCTGAGGCACAGCGATGTGTGGCAGTAGTCTGCCATGTTCTGCAGATTGCCGTATTCAGCTGCTTTTCTTTCCGGTGACAAAGGGTTCTGCTCGATTAAAAATTTCTGGATATGAATGTCTGACGCGCTATACAGCAGAATACAGTCGGCGGGGTCGCCGTCCCGTCCGGCGCGTCCGGCCTCCTGGTAGTAGGACTCTATGTTTTTGGGCATGTTCAGATGTATTACAAAACGGACATTTGACTTGTCTATGCCCATCCCAAAAGCGTTGGTGGCAACCATGACCCGCAGGTCGTCGTAGGAAAAAGCCTCCTGGGTCCGGCTTCTTTCGGCGTCACTCAGGCCCGCATGGTATTTGCCGGCCTGGAAACCTTTCCGGACCAGGGTAGCGTAAAGCCTGTCAACCTCCTTGCGGGTGGCGGCATATATAATTCCCGGCTGGTTTTTGTGGGAATTTAAATAATCAATAACAAAGTCCGTCTTATCAATTCCTTTTACCACCGAAAAATACAGGTTGTCCCGGTTAAACCCGGTAGAATAGACATTGGGGCTGTCCAGGCCCAAGAGACTGATTATGTCCTGTTTTACCTGTTCGGTTGCAGTGGCCGTAAATGCGGCAATTACTGGCCTTGTGCGAAGATTGCCGGCCAGGGAGGCTATGGAAAGAAAACTGGGGCGGAAGTCGTGCCCCCACTGGGAAACACAGTGTGCCTCGTCGACAGCTAATACCGAGACGGTCATTTCTTTTAAAATACCAAGGAATTTATCGGACTCAAGCCTTTCAGGAGCAATGTAAACAAGCCTGAATTTGCCCCGGGACGCCAGGTAAAGCCTGTGTTCAAGCTCGCTCCATACAAGTGAGCTGTTTATGTATGTGGAAGGTATGCCTATTTCGTTAAGAGAATCAACCTGGTCTTTCATAAGGGAAATGAGGGGTGAAATCACCAGTGTTACCCCGGGCAGCAGGAGAGCGGGAATCTGATAGCAAAGGGACTTTCCCCCTCCGGTAGGCATTATGCCCACCGTATCCTTTGAGCTGAGTATACTTGCTATCAGTTTTTCCTGGCCGGGCCTGAAAGAAGAATAACCAAAATATTTATTTAATGCTTCCAGTGAATTATGCGGCATCCTCTTAATCCTTTTCAATTTAATAGAATCAGTAATCATAATTGTACCACGGTTAGCGGGAAAGGTTTATATATATTTGTATATTTAGTTACAATTATGGAAGAAAATATTATATATTGC
>JAMCVT010000027.1:13919-15442 GCA_023475565.1 Actinomycetota bacterium | reverse complement strand
AATAATTCAATAAAGATGCCTGTTTTTGGGGTCAAAATCAATTCATGCCACAATGAGCACCATCAGGAAATTAAGATCATCTGTTAAGACAACCAAGGAATGCCCGGCCGTTCTGATTTCTGACTTCTGGCTTCTGACTTCTGACTTCTGACAGTATTTTCTAACAGTATTAGCTATTATGAGGAGGCTTTTATAATGTCAACAATAGTACCCTTTAGAGGAATACGCTACAACCCTGAGCAGGTGTCTAATCTGGCCGATGTGGTGACACCGCCCTACGACGTTATCGATACCGCCGCCCAGGAACGGTATTATGATAAACATCCCTATAATATAATCCGGCTGGAGTATGGAAAAACATACATTGAAGACAACGACCACAGCAACCGCTATACCAGAGCCTCCGCCGATTACAAAGCCTGGCTTGAAAATAAGGTGCTGCAGCCTGACAGCAGTCCGGCCCTTTATCTTTACGAGCAGGAATTTACCGTGGACGGCTCCAGAAAGGTGCGTTCCGGCTTTATTTGCGGGGTAAAGATAGAGCCCTATGAAAAAGGAGTAGTTCTCCCCCACGAGGAAACCCTACCCAAGCACAAGGCTGACCGCCTTTCTCTGATGAAAGCCTGCCGCGCCAATTTCAGCCCTATTTTCAGCCTTTACTCAGACCCTGAGTACTCAGTTACCGATTCTCTAAAAAAAGCCGCCGCCGGAATTCCCCACACTGCCTTTACTGATGAATATGGTGATAACCACCGCCTATGGGCAATAACCGACCCCGGGGCAATTGCACAGGTGCAGAAGTTAATGGCAGACAGGCGAATTTTTATTGCCGACGGGCATCACCGTTATGAGACGGCAATGAACTACAAACAGGTGCGGGAAAAGGAAGATCCCGGATACGGAAAAGAAAACCCCTCATATGATTACGTTATGATGACACTGGTCAACCTTTACGACCCCGGCCTGGTGGTTTTGCCCACCCACCGACTGGTAAAAAAAATTGACCACAGGGCAATACCCGGCCTATTGGAAAATCTGGGCCACAATTTCTTACTGGAAGAATTTGAACAGGGGAAGGATGCCAAAAGCATTAAAAAGTTTCTTTCTGATCTTTCTGATAAAGGCAGGGATTCATCCGGCAAAAGCCTCCACAGGCATATATTTGGCATCTATATCAATAAAAAGCTTTTATTTGCCTCTTTAAAAAGAGAGGAAGACCTTCCTGCGCTTATGCGCCCGGACAAGTCACCGGAGTGGAGGGGGTTGGACGTATCCGTGCTGCACAGCCTGATAATAGAAAAATATTTTGGGATAGATGAGAATCTTCGCGCCAGGGGAGACCACATTACTTACACCAGGGAGGAAGAGGGGGCGTTGGAGGCGGTGGACCGAGGAGAATATCAGATAGCCTTTTTCCTTAATCCCACACTGGTGGAAGAGGTTACCGGCGTCGCAGCCAACGGTGAGAAAATGCCCCAAAAAAGTACCTACTTTTATCCAAAGCTTATTACCGGACTGGTGAT
>JAMCVT010000027.1:0-13604 GCA_023475565.1 Actinomycetota bacterium | reverse complement strand
AGCTGCTTCAGTCTTTCTTCCGGGCTGATTATGCTTATTACCCTCACCCCGAAATTCTCGTTGACCACCACTACTTCACCCCTGGCCACCAGTGTACCGTTGACCAGCACTTCCACAGGTTCATCCACCAGGGAGCTCAATTCAACTATGGCCCCCGGTGTAAGGTTAAGCACCTCTTTAATAGGTTTTTTAGTACGGCCCAGTATTACACTGACTTTTAGCGGAACTTCCAGAAGCAGTTCCAGCTTACGCTGTTCTGCCTGGGAAAGCCCCGGGAATGAAATTCCCATACTCTGCGCCGGCAAGGGGTGGCTTGGCATCTGAATAGAGGCGTCTCTCTGAACTGTGGCCGCCGGCTCATTTAATGATTGTTCCAGTACTTCCCCGGCACTGGGCTGATCGGAAGGCCATACTTCTTCCGGTGGCCATATTTCCCCGGATTCTTCGGTCTCTACTTCCACAAAATTTGGCTGCTCCTCTGAATCTTCACCCTCCAGGGGTGTGCCCATAAGGTTATGCCATAATAGAGCTGCCTCCCTTTTGGCAGTGCTTATACTTAAAACCTGCATGATCTCTGTATCAACCAGGTCACCTATTTTCATCTTAAATGATACTACCACCACGCTGTCTCCTATGGGCAGCTTGAATTTGGACTTTTCCTCACTGTTTAAAACAGTGGTAATAGGTGGTGATATATTAACCGGCCGCCCGAACATGGTGGCTAGAGATGTAGACGCAGTACCGATCATCTGGTTCATGGCCTCGGAAGCAGCGCTTATTTCTATTTCGCTTATTTCATCGGTATCAACCTGCCCCTCTCCGCCCATCATCAGGTTGGACATGACTATAGCATCTCTCAGCTTTATTACCAGTATATTGAAACCCACCAGACCTGATTTAAATTCCACCTGGATTATTATATACGGGACCTCAAAGCTATCGTATAAAGTCTCCTGGGTAATAATTTTTACATTGGGACTGGTAATGAGAACCTTCTGGCGAAGAATTTCCGACAGGGTAGTTGATGCAGACCCCATGGAGATATTGCCTATCTCACCCAGGGCGTCCATCTCACTTTGGTCAAGCATTTCCAATTCTGTTGGTGCATCAGATTTTTTAGACTGCTCCATCTCCGGCACAGTCTCCCCGGCAAACGCCATTTCGGCTTCGTCGGCTGTCCCCGCTGCATCACCTCCCATTGAGGCATTGAGCACGGCGTCTATTTCTTCCTGGCTAAGCATTTTGTTGTCAACCACTATCTCTGTCCCCCTCAATTAGGGCCACTACCTGAACGGCCAGATTTTTATTGATTCTACCGGCCTGCACTCCGAATTTCAGCTCGTTTTCCACATATAATTCAAGGTCCTGCTCAACAGTCCTGGAAAGTGTTAAAACATCATCAACTTCCAGCTGAAGGAAGTCATTAACAGTGACTTCGGTTTCTCCAAGTACAACTTCCACGCCAACGGCGGAATATCCCATCCAGTGTTTTATCCACATTATATCCTCGTCCTTGGATCCACCCATATGCCTTACAAACTGCTGCCGCACCGAAAGTTTTGAAACCACCGGCTCCAGTACTATGTAAGGTATGCATAAATTTATAAGACCTCTTGGCTCTTCATCAATGGCCACCGAAAAGGTTATCAGCGCCACAACTTCGTTGGGAGAATACAACTGCTGCATCCTGGGGTTTGTTTCTATGGCTTCAATCAAAGGTTCTATTTCATATAAATCATGCCAGGCAGCCGCCAGGTGCTCTGACAGCACTCTCTCAAAAAGCTTTCTGACCACAGTAATTTCTATGTCGGTAAGCTCCCTGGACTTATCCGTGGCAGTTCCAGGCCCGCCAAACATCAAGTCTATCAGCGGGAAGATTACCTGACTGTTGGTTTCCATAATAGCCGCCCCCTCCAGAGGCCTGCATTGAAAAATAGTAAGTACCGTGGGGCTGGGTATCGACCGCATGAATTCTTCATAAATCATCTGGCCCACTGAAGCAATCTCAACGTATATGGATGACCTCAGATAGCCTGAGAAAAAGCTTGATAACATTCTGGCAAAATTCTGGTGCAGCATTTCCAGACTTCGCAGGTGTTCTTTTGAAAATTTGTTTGGCCGCCTGAAATCGTAAGGCTTACTTACTGTCGGAACAGCCGTATGCTTTATCTCTTCTACATCCAGCTTGCCTGTGGTTAGTGCCTCAAGAAGCGAGTCAATTTCATTCTGCGATAATATTTCCTGCACCATATATTACTTCTCCTTGATTCTTCAGTGCTTTTAGTATATTACTTGCCCCTTGAAAGGACCCTTTCTATGGCCTGCAGCAGCCTGTCCTGCTGAAAGGGCTTTACGATGAAATCTTTTGCCCCGGCCTGAATGGCATCCATAACCATTGACTGCTGACCCATGGCACTGCACATTATTATGCTGGCATTGGGATCAATTTCCCTGATGGCCTTCACGGCCTCAATGCCTTCCATTTCCGGCATGGTTATATCCATGGTGACCAGATCCGGCTTGGTTTCCCTGTACATGTCCACCGCAATTTTACCGTTTTCGGCCTCACCGACCACCTCAAAACCATTTTTAAGCAATATGTTTTTGATCATCATGCGCATAAATGCCGCATCATCTACGATCAGTATACTTTTGGACACACTATTCCCTCCTAGCTTAATACTATATCAGGTCATCTGGAAACCCAGGGCGTTAAAAAGTTTTGTAATAGATCCTGGTTCGGTAAGCATGAAAAAGTGCCCGCTTATGTTTGCTTCCGCCTGCTCCTGAAAAAGGCTGGTTTCGATTACAAGCACCTGTTCCTCCACCCTTCCGCTGGCCACCATCAATGATGTGAGAATAGCCCCCAACATATCGTAGGCGAACAGAGGAACGGCAGATTTCATTTCCAGAGAAGTCAGGCTGTAAATGGCACTTACGAATGAGCCTGACAGCACGTTGCCCACTTCCATTACCGCCGACTGTCCTATTTCATCCAGTTCACGGGTAGTACCCAAGTCCAATCCCATAAGCATATCAACCAGTTTAAGCGTACTTTCCGAACTAAAAAGGAATAGAACCAGACCCGGAACCTCACCGGACATTCTCACACTAACGCATGAAACAAGTTCTTCCGGGCCGCCAACCAGGGAGATAGTTTCCTCAAAGGGCATAAAGGTAGCCACCGGAACATTCATGTTGATACGCCTGTTGACCAGCTGTGCAAGCGAAGTAAGGGCATTTCCCATGCCAATGTTACTTATCTCCCGCAGAGCGTCCATATGGCTTGCGGACAACTCCGGGTATTTATTCATTGCCATCATCCTTTCCTATTTTTTCTTTCTGTAGAAACAGGGATAAACTTTTTCCATATCCATGTCCTGGTAATTAAATATCATTTCACTCCCCCCAATAAAGAGAAAGCCTCCTGGATTAAGGGACTGTGAAAATCCCTTGTTTATTTTGTCCTGGGCCTCCCGGGTAAAATAAATGGTTACATTCCGGCATACTATAAGGTCATAACCGTTCCCGTAATTATCTGCCAATAGGTCATGCCTCTTGAAAGAAACCTTCTTTTTTATATTTTCATTAATCAAATAGCCATTGCCTTGAACGGTAAAATACTTTACCAGCCTTTCCTTTGACACGTTTCTCACGGCGTCCTGCCCATATTCTCCAACTATGGCGGTATCCAGTATTGTTTTGTCTATGTCGGTGGCATCCAGACGGTGTATCCGGGCCGGACTCAATTCATTAAGCATAATGGCCAGTGAATAAGGCTCGGCGCCTATTGAGCAGGCTGCACTCCAAACCTTGATTATTCCCCTGGACTGCAGTATTTCCGGCAGTATTTTTTTTTCAAGTTCCAGCCACCTGTGCGGGTCTCTGAAGAATTCGGTGACATTTATAGTAAGGTGGTCAAGAAATGTCTGATAAGCCCTCCTGTCGCTGGTGAGTTGCTGAAAAAGCTCCGAGTAGCTCTTTATTTTCTGCCTGGTCAGATAGCCATCCAGCCGTCTTTTTAGCTGTGTCTCTTTATAGCTGTTTAGGTCCAGCCTGAAGCTGACCAGCACTCTGCGCTTAAATTCTTCAAAATCCAACTCTAAATCACCTGCAGTTTGTTGCCAAGAGTTCTGATCGTAACCTGTCCTGTCCGGGTATCAAGTATCATTGTCCTGCCCCGGTTTCCACCGACCTCTTCCACCAAAATTCTTATACCCATTTTTTTAAGTACATCTCTTGATTTATCTGCGTTCCGGTATCCTATATTAAGAGTCATTTTATCATCAAGGCCGGAAAACATTTGGGCCCCACCCACTAATTTGGCCTGTAGTCTGCTTATATTAGCCCCTTTTGACTGCATTTCCTTCACTATCAGTGGTATACCCAGATCGGCGAATTTTGCCGGCTTATTAACATTGTTAAACTGAGTGCTGTCAGGAAGCATAACATGCAAAAGCCCCCCCAACCTGGTCACCGGGTCGTACAGGCTTACCCCCACACAGGAACCCAACCCCAGCGTGATGAGCTTAACAGGCTCCCTGGCAATTTTGTAATCGGCTATACCAACCTGTATTTCTGCAATATCTTTGACCGCCAGTTCCATCATCTGCCCCCTTAAATGTTACTTGCGGAGGTTATTGGCCATACCCCACATTTCATCCGATGTCCTTAGCGCCCGGGCGTTTAACTGGTAAATTCTCTGGGATTCCAGTAAATCCGTCATTTCCACAGCCAGATCCACATTGGATGACTCCAGGGCGCCCTGTATTACCACACCAAAACCTTCCTTTCCCGGTGTGCCCTCTTCCTCGGGCCCTTCAGCGCCCGTGGCGGCATAAAGATTATTTCCCAAAGATTTCAACCCGTTGGGGTTAACAAACTTATACAGCGTAATGGTACCCAGGTCGGAAACGCTGCCATCCTCCATTTTTGCCTTTACACTGCCATTACTTTCTATGATCATTTCATGGCTGCCTCCGGGCAGGGTAATTTCCGGATACAGAGTGCAGCCCTGATCATTTACAATCTTTCCCCCGGCATCCAGACTGAAATTTCCATTTCTACTATAGGCCGTGCTGCCGTCGGGCATTTCTATTTTAAAGAACCCCTTGCCGTCTATGGCTAAATCTGTTTTTTTGTCAGTCTGCCTGATAGGTCCCTGTTCAAAATCTCTATTGTTTGCCACCATCCGGGCTCCCGATCCATAGAGAGGCTTTTCGCCCGGCCTGGCCACCACCGGCCTGCCACCTTCGGCCAGCTTGGCATAAACCAGATCAGCGAAGGAAGATCTCTGGCTTTTAAAGGCATCCACATTGGCTCCGGCTATATTGTTTGACGTATTGTCTATTCTGGCCTGCTGAGCATTGATGCCGGAAGCGCTGTTCTTAAGTGATCTTATCAATCTACCTCACCGTCCCAACCTTGTTTATTGCCAGATCCGTGAGATCATCCTGCCTCTGTATGAGCCTCTGGCCGGCTTCGTAAGCCCTCATTATTTCTATAAGATTGACAGATTCCGCGGATACATCCACATTTGAAGTTTCCAGGTATCTTTGAGTTACCCCCGGGTTAGCCGCCTCAGTACCATTCCCGGCTGGGGTGCTGTAGTAATTATTGCCCTCTTTGACCAGTTTGCTTTTATCGGCAAACTCAACCACTGTAAGCTTTATCTGTTCATTTACGGAGGTGGTCACAACACCGGAGGCATCCACCGTAAAGCTGTCCCCACCCACCTTCACCGGCCCGTTTTCCCCCAAAATACGGTTGCCCCTGGTATCCACCAGGTAGCCCTCACCGTCTATCGACAGCGCACCTTCTCTGGAATACAAAACCTTTGTTCCGCCCTTATCCCTGACCTCAAAGGAGAAAAACCCTTCACCGGACAGGGCCAGGTCTGTCTCCTTACCTGTCTCTTTTAATATGCCGCCAGTATGGTCGGTGACCACTCCGGTGACAACTGCCCCCTGGTTGGTATATCCCACCGGAGACCAGTTCCCTAAACTCATCCCGCCGAGCTTTACCCGGACTTTTTCCTGGAGCAAAAAATCCGGGAATGCCGCCACCTGAACCCTTTCCTGCTTATAGCCGGTGGTTGAAACATTGGCCAGATTGTTGGATGTGGCATCCATTCGCGCCTGCAGTATTCCCAGTCCCGAGGCTGCCGTATATATTCCCCTGATCATTTATTGCCCCCCCGATAAATCATCTATACTTTTCCTTTAATAATTTCCTCAGTTTTTCTATGGTCCTGCCGTGAAGCTGGCATACCCTGGACTCGGACACATCCAGCACCCGCCCTATCTCTTTTAAGGTGAGACCTTCCTGGTAATACAGCGCCAGAAGGAGCTGCTCTTTTTCCGGCAGGGTGGCCACGGCCCCGGCAAGAATTACCCTGCCCTCTTCCTCTGCCACCATTTCGAAAGGATCGGGACTGTTTTGGTCCTGGACCATGTCACCTACCCTAACATCTCCCTCTGAAACATTAGCGCTTTCGTCCAGTGACAGGGCAAAGGCCCTGTGGTAATGGAATTCAAGCTTCCTTAAATCCTGTACGGCCAGCCCCATTTCCCCGGCAAGTGTTTCCTCGGACAGCCTGTTTTCCATCTCCAGCCTGTCTTTTCTGGTTTTCAGCTCCTGCAGCTTTTGCCAGGTGGTGCGGGGCATCCAATTGGCCTTGCGTATTTCATCAATCATGGACCCCCTGATCCTTCTGTGGGCATATGCCTCAAAATCTATGCCCACATCAGGGTCGTACTTCTGAACTGCTTCCACCAGGCCGAAAACACCAGAGCTTTCCAGGTCTTCCTGGCTCATAAATGAGGGAAGCCGAATGGCCAGCCTGCCCGCAATATATTTCACCATCCAGAGATACTGCATAACCAGCTGATTTCTATGTGACTCGCTTTTGGTAAGCCTGTATTCTTTCCAGATATCTGTACCGGACATGGCCTCACTCCACACTAGACCTGTTGTTTGCCTCTATTTATCTTGCTGCTGACAAAATCTACTATTAACTCCTGGTCTTTTTTCTCAATCCTGGAGAACTCGGCCCCCAACTGGTATTCCACCGGATCTTTCCGATCATCAACAATTATTCTTACCACCCGACACTCCATTTTAATGGGTACAATCTTTTCTTTTACAGGAATTTCAAATTTAACACTCAAATAGGTGCTGGGAATGTACATCTGGTCAACTGAAAATCTTAAACCATTCCCGCTTATATTGATAATTTCCCCTCTCCTGATATCAGATCCGCTGTCGTCCCGGCGGCTTATCTCGGAAAAAAACACATCCATTTTAACCGGAACTCTGGGGTACAGCCGTATATCCACTTTTTCAAGAAGACGGGGCTTTTTTACTACCAGAACATCGCCTATCTTCTGAGAAAAGCCTGATTCAAAACGGTACCTTACCCCCTTCCTGGAGAAGGTTATTTCCAGCATGTCATTGTCTGTAATATCTATCGGCGCCCCATTCAGTTTAGGGAATGAGATAATCACCTCACTATCATCAACATCCATGATCGCCGAACTGTGCCATTTCATATCTTTTTTTTTCGATACCAGTATGTTTTGACTTACACTAAACATTAATAAACACTCCTCAGCCGAATAACCTGGTCAACCTCCTGATAAAGCCCCTGGCGCCATTTTCTTCTGCCGGTCCCACATCCTGCTGGCCGCTGATCAAGCGCCTGGCAATCTTTGTAATGCTCATTCCCGGCTGGCTGTTGGGGTGAAAAAGGCTGAACGGCTCCTGGCTCTTCACGGCCTGGGACACCAGCTTATCTTCAACTATCCATCCTATACTGCTTACCCTTATTTGCAGGAACTGTTCCGCCAGGCTTTCAATCTTCTGGGACGTCCTTCTGGCCTCTCTCTCGTCACCGGCCTTATTTACCACTATCATAACCTCGGAGTGAACCTTAAACATGGCCAGCACCTTTATAAGGCTGTAGGCATCGGCCAGGGAAGTGGGCTCCGGTGTTATTACAACTATTACCTCACTGGCAGCAGCCACAAAGCCAAGCACATTTTTTGAAATGCCTGCCCCGGTGTCGATCAGTAAAAAATCGGACTCCCTGTCAAAATACGCTAATGAGTCTACCAGCTGCTGTCTCCTGGAACCATCCAGATTGGCCAGTTCCAGAAATCCCGATCCCCCCGAAACCAGCTTTACTCCCAGTGGCCCAGGAATGATTATATCCTCAATAGCTTTATTCCCGTATACACAGTCATATAATGTGTAAACAGGTGTTATACCCATCATAACCTCGGCGTTGGCCATCCCCAGATCGGCGTCAAATATTACTATCCGCTGTCCCAAACTGGCCAGTGTTATGCCGAGGTTTACAACCAGGCTCGTCTTGCCCACTCCGCCTTTCCCGCTGGAAACAGCTATTACTCTGGACCCCTTATATCCCTGTTCAATGGGAAAAAAACGTTCCCCGGAGGCCTTTATTATTTTAGGAACGGAATGCCTGGAAGTCTTGCTCCACATAACGGTCAACACCTCCCAGCAGCAGCCCGGCCAATTTTTTTGGATTCACCGCTGCTATATCATCAGGAACGTTCTGCCCGTAGGCTACAAATGAAACCGGCACACCCATTCTGCACACCACATTCAGTAAGGAACCGCAGGTTTCGGTCTCATCCAGCTTGGTAAATATCATTTTTGTATATCCTATCCTGCGAAATTCTGCAGGTATCCTCAGTAAATCGCTACTTTTTGTTGTGGAGCTTAAAACAAGGTATATATCCTGATTACAGCCCATGGAATGCAGAATCTTGCCAAGTCTCAGCATCATCCCGGTATTCCTCGAATTGACACCTACTGTATCAACCATGATCAAGTCCTTGTCTTTGTGCCTGTTTACCGAGTCCGCCAGTTCTTCAAAGCTGGCGGCCCGCTCTACAGGGGAGTCCACCAGGCTCCCGTAGTATTTCAGAGCCTCCAGCTGTCCGGTATGATGCCCATTTTCAAAAGCAGAAATAATTGCTACACTTTTATTCTCGTATAATTTAAAGTGGGTGGCCAGCTTAGCCAGGGTCAGAGTTTTTCCCACACCTGCAGGGCCGACAAAAGTGCAGACCTTATGCTGTGGTAAAGTCTTGTAGGCAGGCTCCAGGAGCTTTGTTATCTTGCTCTTAAAATATGCAATGTATGTTTCCGACTGGTGGTCTGAACTGTGAGTGCCTTCAATGTCGTATCCCAGCCCGTTAATCAGACTTTCCACTATGCTTTCCTGTATTTCGAGGTTAGTCAGTATTTTTTTCCATTGTTGATCTATTTCTCTATTTATGAGGCATTTACCTTTATTTTTCAATATAATGTCGAAATTAACTTCTGCTTTCTCCTTTTCCGGTGGAATTTTACCCTGACTATTATAAACAAAAAGGTCGGCCCTCTCACCACCGCTTTGCCTTCTGCCCCCTCCTGAATCAAACACCCTCAGTTCATCTAGAAGGCGCCGGGTACTACTATTATTGCTGTCATCGATCATTTTCCCGGGGCCGGTTTTAATCACCTGTCTGTTTTCATCCAGGGCAGCCGTCACTTCCATAAGACGGGGGGAAAAAAAGTCAAAAAATCCTTTCCGGGGCAGCCTGTAGTTGCTTATTATGACGGCATCAGGGCCCAGATCTTTGCGGATCAGCTTTAACGCCTCATTCATGTCTTTTACTATATATTTTTTTATTTTCAATTAACCACCACCGTCCCTACAGCCTCCACCTCGACATTGGAGGAGATTTCATTAAGGGATAGCAATACCAGCCCGGGAAGATATCTTTCAGTGAATTTCCTCAAGGGCAGCCTTACTTTTGGCGAACAGAGAATAATGGGGGTGATGCCTTTCAGTGACACCTTTTCGACAGTCTCCTTGATAGCCTCCAGCAGTTCCCTGGCGTTTCCAGGCTCCAATACCGGGTAGGCTCCCAGCTGAGTAGCCTGAATAGAATCACCAACAGCCTGCTCCACTTTAGGGTGCAGGGTGATAACCTCCATCTTGTTTTCCCTGTTTGCATACTGCCTGCTGATAGTCCTGGCAATGGCCTGTCTGACATGGTCGGTGAGAAAGTCTATATCCCTGTTTATCCTCACCCCGTCGGCAATGGCCTCCAGAATTGATACCATGTCTCTGATGGGAACTTTTTCTCTTAAAAGATTTTGCAGTACCTTTTGTAAGTCTCCCAGTGTAATAACATCCGGGGTCAGGTCCTCCAAAACAGCCGGGTCCCTCTCCCTGACAGCGTCAATCAACTCCTTGACTTCCTGCCTGCCCAGCAGCTCGTGGGAATTGTTCCTGATAAAATCCGTCAGGTGAGTTATCAGTACGGTTGAGCAGTCAACTACAGTCATGCCTGTCATTTCCGCCTTTTCCTTTTGAGCGGGGCTGATCCACAGGGCATCCAGGCCGAAGGTGGGCTCCTTGGTGAGTATGCCTTCTATTTCAACCTCTCTGCCGGAGGGATCCATGGCCAGGTAACTGCCTGCCAGCAGCTCTCCTGAGGCAGCCTCCTCACCTCTCAGCTTAAACACATATCCATTGGCCGAGAGCTGAAGGTTGTCCCTTATTCTTATGGGCCTTACATACACACCCATCTCTGTGGCACACTGCCTGCGCACGGCGGACAGCCTGCCCAGCAGGTCTCCCCCCTGGCTCTCATCAGTGAGTGGAATAAGGTTATAGCCAATCTCAATCTGCAGCGGGTCCACCTGAAAGAAGGCTGTAACAGTTTCCGGCTCTCTCTTCTTCTGGGCTTTTTCACGGGCCACCGCCTCTTCTATCTGAACTTCCTTTTTCTTGTTGCTGTTGGTCAGGCTGTACGCCAAATAGCCAAATCCGGCCGATATACATAAAAACAGAATATTTGGCATGGCCGGAACCAGGCCCAATAAAAAGAGAATCCCCGAAACCAGGAATAGTACTTTGGGAAACCGGGTAAACTGACCGGCTATGTCTTCGCCAAAGCTGTTGTCTGAAGTGGCCCTGGTCACCAGTATACCGGCGGATGTAGAAATAAGCAGGGCTGGAATCTGTGCCACCAGGCCGTCTCCTATGGTCAGCACGGTATAAACCTGCACTGACTCAGATATCTCCATATCCATCTGCAGAACCCCTATTACAATACCTCCCACTATATTTATGAGGGTTATTAATATCCCTGCTATGGCATCTCCCCGGACAAACTTGCTGGCGCCATCCATGGCGCCGAAAAAATCTGCCTCCCGCTGCAGCTTCTTACGCCTTTCCCTGGCCTCGGACTCGCTTATGAGGCCTGAATTGAAGTCTGCGTCAATACTCATCTGCTTACCGGGCATGGCGTCCAGGGTAAATCTGGCCGCCACCTCGGCTACCCTGCCGGAGCCGTTGGTTATAACCACAAACTGGATAATTGTAATTATTATAAAAACGATAAAGCCCACCAGATAGTTGTTGGCGACCACAAATGTGCCGAAGGCTTCAATAACCCTTCCGGCCTCGGCCTGGCCCAGAATCAGCCTGGTGGAGGAAATGTTTAAGGCCAGCCTGAACAGGGTGGTAACCAGCAGTAAAGAAGGAAAAATAGAGAACTGGAGCGGCTCTGTTGTAAACATGGTAATAAGCAGTATGACCAGCCCCAGGCTGATGCTGAATGTAAGCATAACATCCAGTACAAACGGGGGCAGCGGAATGATAATCATAAGCAGTATACCGATTACCAGTCCCGCTATCACTACATCTGTATTTCGTTTTAAACCGCCAAATATTGATCCGGAATTTAATGGGGCCATCAATTTGCCTCCGTCTATCCTGAAAGCCTCTCGGGTCTCTATTAGCCACAGAGGACACAGAGATCACAGAGAATTTGTTCTCAGGTATTACTCTAAGGTCTGAGCCGAAGTAGAATTATAAAAGTCTTGTCTACCTACTCAATAAAAGACTTATAAAAATAAATCTTAAAACATTCAAGTAGACTAAAAAACCTCTGTGTCCTCTGTGGCTTAAAAAGGACCGCATTTTCATTCTCCCTGTTGGCCGCTTATGGCGGATCGGGGGTCTGGATTATGGATTCCGACCATTAAAGTGCGCTCCTCTTCTTTAGCCTTAATACCATCGCCAGAACCTCGGCTACCGACTGGTAAAGCTCTGCCGGTATTTCACCGCCTATATCCACCTGCTGAAAAAGAGTTCTGGCCAGGGGTGGGTTTTCAATAACCGGCACCCCGCTTTTACTTGCTATTTCTTTAAGCTTAAGGGCAATGTCACCGGCTCCCTTGGCCACCAGCAGGGGGGCGCTGTTTACCCCTTCCTCATATTTAAGGGCCACTGCGTAGTGAATGGGGTTGGTGACAACCACCGTCGCCCTGGGCACCTCCTGCCTTATTCTGTTCATGGCGATTTCCCGCTGCCTTCTTCTCAGCCAGCCCTTTATCTGGGGATCCCCTTCGGACTGCTTGTGCTCATCCTTTACCTCCTGCTTGGACATGCGCATTCTTTTATTAAAATCAAACCTCTGGTAGTAAAAATCCGCCGCCGCCAGCAGAAGATAGGCTCCCCCTCCGGCCGCCCCCACCACTATAATGATATCCAATATTTCAAGCATTTCCTGGGTGGGATTCTTGTAAAAAATCATCAGCATTTGCGGCACGTACTTTATAGCCACCAGGTAGCTTACCACACCAACCACAATTACTTTGAGAATGGTCTTGGCCAGTTCAAACAGGCTGGTCAGGCTAAAAATCTTTTTAAAGCCCTCAATGGGGTTAAGCCGCTCCGGCTTGGGCTTAATGGCTTCCGGGGCCAGTAAAAATCCAGTTTGCATAACATTCCCCAGTACCGACAGCACTATGGCTATTACAAACAGAGGCATAAAAATAACCGCTATATCATACAAGCTGTCCAACATTACCCAGGGCAGATGTTTGTCTGTCACGCCAAAGGACAGGCAGTTTGAGAAATACCACAGCAGGTATCTTTCCAGACTGCCGGCGGCGCTTTTTGAGGAAAGATAAAAGGCCCCCACAACAGCCATCAGAACTATTGCTGACGTTAAATCCTTGCTTTTGGCAACCTGACCCTTTTTACGGGCATCCTGCAATTTCTTTGGCGTGGGCTGTTCAGTTTTATCCTGGCTGTTGTCAGCCACTGCTTATCAGCCCCTTCAGCAAGGTATAGAGGTCTCTTTCCATCATCCTGAAAAGGGATTGAAAAACTGTCCCCATAATTGGAGCCATTATGGCCAGCACCAATATCCCGCCAATAATCTTCAGCGGAAAGCCCATCATGAAAATATTCATCTGCGGCGCTGTACGCCCCAAAATACCAAGGCATACATCTATTATCAGTATTACAGCGATGAAAGGGGCGCTCAGCTGAACAGCCAGGGTTATCATTCTGGCAAAGGCCTTTATAATTATCTCTGCGCTGCTTCCGCTCAGAATGGCCATGTTAACCGGAACAATTTCAAAGCTCTTGGCCAGTCCCAGCAGAAGCATATGGTGGCCATCCAGCACGAAAAACAAAATAATGCCGGTAAGGTATAAAAACTTGGCGGTTAAGGTAATCTGCCCCCCCACGGAGGGGTCAAAAAAGTTTGTCATCATAAAACCTATAT
>JAMCVT010000107.1 GCA_023475565.1 Actinomycetota bacterium | reverse complement strand
TTACCAGGCGGACAGCTTCAATCTTAAACTCTTTGTTATGTCTTTTACCAGTTAACCCCATTTTGGACACCTCCAACATTTTGATTTTATCTCAGTTTGGCGTGTCCATCAATCCGGGGGAGGTTCACTGGCTTCTGGCTTCTGAATTCTGTATTCCGACCGATAAGAATTTCAGAATTAGCCATTTTAGGAGGAGAGTTTCTATGCCCAGGTGTCAAGCATGCGGTAACTCCAGTGTACTGGCCAGCAGTATTGTTTCAAGAGAAACCCCCACGGCAAATCCTCCCACCTACGGTCTTCTCGCCAATTTCGACAGTGACGGGAACATTACCACCCTGGAATGCCAGGGATCGAGCCTTGACGAGGCCCAGGAGGCCTACGAGAATCCGCCGGATTATCTCGATACCTGTCCTGTTTGCGGATCTGAAAATATACTTTGGTAAAATTAAGCAGGATTTTTTAAAACAAAAGAGAATACTTAATGCTGCAATAGGACAGGGGGTGGCGATTTGAATGGTTCTCCCGATAAAGTTATAAGGGCTAAAATAAGAATTGACTTTAAAGGAAACGCAAAACCGGGTAAATTTTTTTTCGGGGGAAAATCCGTGGAGAGAATGGCCGAGGAAGCCAGGGAACAGAATGTGGCCATGTTCAGGAACATTCCCCTGCAGGGAATAAACATACTGGATATAGACATAGGCACAGAGGTATACACTGTTTTTGACGATTTGAATAATACCGAATCAGCATACGCGCCTGTTATACTTGATGTTGCGGCCGATTCGGCGGAGGACCTTTTAAAGCTGGTGGCCAGGGATGATTTCCGGAAGGTGGAGGTGGTATCGCCCCAGGATCTTAACCTGGACAGGGTCGAAATTGAAAGGATATTATTCAGGGTGGCCGAGGAAATAAAGGGCTACCGCAGCCATATTGAAAGAAAGTACAACCTTAAATAAAGAAAGCCCCCGGATAAAAATTCCTGTAGAGGCATATTTTTATACAGGATATTAAAGGGGGGTTTTTTATGAACAAAAGTAGCTTTGAGTCTACAGCTGTCAGGCTTATATTTTCACTGGGCGTAATATTTCTGTCACTGCACCTGCTGGGCGGCCTGGGGCAATATCAAAGCAGCTATGATGCCGCCCCGGCCTCCGGACCGGCCGGGGAATTCAGCGGGGATGAACAGGTGATCACCCTGTACCTGCATGATTATTCCCTCCTGCCCTACTTAAAAGTGCTGGTAAACAATGAGGTCAGGGGATCTTTCCAAAACCGGTATGTAACCGTTCCAGTGCTCAGTGGTGACAGCATAGCCATAGACGGCACCTTTTATAAGGAGCCGCTGACAGTTGAGGTGCTGAACACCCCGGGGACTGTCACCAGGCCCCGGAAAGGAGAGACCATCCGCCTAAACGGCAATGTGGCCGGCCTGGGCAGAGTTATCGGCACTGATTAACGGAGGACCGGCCCGGTATTGTTTTTTGCCGGAAGCTAAAATATAATTAGCTAATACTGATTACCTTACTGGTATTACCCATAAGCAATCGGAGGTGGCTTGCTTGGTTTTCCAGGGAAGCAGGCTGGTGGCCAAAGTGGCGCTGGAAATGGCCCTTTCCGAAGAGAGAGGCTATGAAAGGGAGCTTATTGCCAGGTACGCCAGGAGCGGAATAAAGGCGGCTGCAGTGGACTACGGCGGAGACTTTATTTCGTCTGTAAGCAAAATAACTGAAAGGGCAGTGGTGGCCGCAAAAAGGGAAGGTGTGATAAAGGATGTTCACGCCGAAGAGGGCGCGGTGGCCGGCGCCACCAGAGAAGCGCTGTCACAGGTTATGCCCAAGGCCCTGGGCCTTAATATCGGCGGAAAAATAGGGATAGCCCGCCATAAAGACCACATCAGCGTGGCGGTTTTCTTCGGGGTTGGACTGCTCCACCTGGACGAGGTGGCGGTGGGCCTGGGTCACCGGGCTGTATCTTCTTCTCAGGAGGTTTATAATGGGTAAATGGTCTGCCAGAGGCCTGCGGGGGGCAACTACCGTGGATAGAAACGATTCCGCGGAAATACTTGAGGCCACCCGGGAGCTGCTGAGCCAATTGGTTAGTGAGAACAGCATTGACACTGAAGACATAGCGGCGGCCTTTTTTACGGTTACAGCCGACCTGAACGCCGAATTTCCGGCCACGGCGGCCCGGGAATTTATGGGGTGGAACCATGTGCCCATGCTTTGCGGCAACGAAATAGACATTCCCGGAAGGCTCGGCAAATGTATAAGGGTTATGGTCATAGTGAATACAGATAAATCCCAGCAGGAATTAAAGCACATCTACCTTAAGGGGGCCACTGTGCTGAGAAAAGACCTGTTGCCACAGTAGCCTGTAATGCTTTTTAACCGAAGCCTTTCAGCGCAGTATTAACGATCATTCAGCATCCGGGAGTGTTTAATTTGCGGGCGAAAATATTATTGGCCATCATATCATTTTCTTTTCTGGTTTTATTATCTTCCGCCGCCGCGGCAGCTGAAAAAGCCCCCGGGGTTAATACGGGGGGCGGCAGATCCATCAATGTCAACGGAAAGAGTTTTACCTTATTGTACCCCTCCCGGCCGGCCGGCGCCGACCTTTACGTGGCACTGTGCGATTTTTCCCTGATCACAGGCTGCACCTACAGGACATACCCCGGGTCGGGAGTCATATCAATAAAAAGTGGCGCCCGCTGCCTCGACCTTGTCACCGGCAGCCCCGGGGCAGAGATAAACGGCAGGCGGGCCGCTGTTTCACCAGCGCCAGCTGAAGTGGACGGCACTGTCTACATACCCTTTAAATTTTCCGCATCCGGCCTGGGCTACAGTGTTACTTCCGGTGACGGCAATTCCTTCATTCTTGATTACAATCACTATATAAAAATTACCCCGGGCCCCATATCCGATAATCTCAATGATTTTCTACCCCGCGGGGCGGATCTTCTTACTCCCTCAGCAAATGACCCTTCAGATACCGCTGATCTCGTAAGCGCCGACCTTGACGGGGACGGAAGGGCTGAATATGCCTCCCTTTACAGAGGCATTGGGAGCAAATACGGCCTTTTGCTGTATACCGGCCAAAAAGATCAATACCAGAGGCTCTGGCAAAAGAATGAATTTTTTGCCCCGGACTTCCTTGGGGCTGACAGCTTCGGGGGAAGCCTGCCCTTTCTGCTGACCGGCTGGAATATGGGCGACCCCCTGGGATCTTACCTGGAGATATACTCCCTGGAGGACGGCGGCCTGGATGTTTTGTATACAGGCCTGTACCATAAAATAAAGATTGGTGATTTCGACTCAGACGGCAGTAATGAGCTGGCCCTGTGGCAGAAAGACCAGGGGGATACCTACAGTATAACGGTTTTAAAGTGGAACGGCAGCAGGTTCGCCCCCCTGGAATTCTGCCCCGGGTACTATGAAAAGGTTTTGGAGTATTACGGCAGCCTCCCGGCAGGCGCTGCACAGGCCAGGGCGCTGTATTACAGAAAGGCTGAGGCCGACCTTAAGGCCAAAAGGTTTGACCAGGCCATTAAAAATTCTATTGACGGCATGTACCTGCCGCCGGGCTATCCCTCCAACGAGACCTTCCAGGGACTGAGGGGGATGGCCCTGGTGGAATTAAACAGGTGCGCCGACGCTCTTCCGTTGCTTCAATCCGCCCTGGGCAGCTTTCCGGGCCCTGTTTGGCCCGAGGTGCGGTTCGCCCTGGCCAGGTGCTATTTCGATACCGGCAGTCCCGACCGGGGTCTGCTTGAGCTGAGCAGGGCCGTAAGCGAGGGCAATGACTGGCCTGGCTTTGACAGGGCTTACCAGATGCTTGGCGCACAGCTGGAACAGTATAACCGGTAAATTAATTGCCCCCGGTTATATTGACACATGTTCTGCGGTTATGATAGAGTATTTAATAGCTTAGATGAGATGAGAATAGAATAGCCGAGTTGAGCGGAGCTGAGGTGGAAACCACTGTTAAAGTTTGCTATTTGCGCATTTAACAGCCGGTACTCATTTGAGTACCGGCTGTTTTTTTTTGGGGAGGTAGTCCACATGTATTATCCTGATGAAAAAACTTATCTTGAATTGTCCCGCCGGTACAGCACCGTGCCGGTCAGTCTGGAGTGGCCCTCAGACACCGAAACACCCATTACCGTGTACGCCAAGGTGTCCCGGGGGAGAAAGTCCTTTTTGCTGGAGAGCGCTGAGGGAGCAGACACCATAGGAAGATATTCCATCATCGGAATTGATCCGGAGGCACTGCTCACCTCCCGGGGCAGCGCCACAACAATTGAAAAAGAAGGAAAAACAGAGCAGTTTTCCGGCAATCCGCTACACGCCATAGAAAAGCTGCTGGGGGACTACAGTTCCCCGGTACTGGACGGTATGCCCAGATTCTACAGCGGGGCGGTGGGCTATATGGGCTATGACATAGTAAGAGGCATCGAAAGGCTGCCCGATTACAGCCTGGAGGAGGCCGGAACTCCGGACTGCATGCTCCTGGTGCCGGGCATAACCATAATTATTGACCATTTAAAGCACACCCTGAGGGTTGTGGTAAACACCAGCCCCGCCAGGGGAGAGTCCGGGGAATATGCCAGGGCCAAAGCAGCTATAAAGGAAATACTTAAACAGATAAGCGAAGGGCCGTCCCCACTGGGACTTACTCCCCCGGCCGGGGCCCGGGGCAGAACGCCAAGGTCCAGCCTGTCCCGGATAGAATTTATGGAAAGAGTAAAAAAGGCCAGGGAATACATTATGGCCGGGGACATACTTCAGGTGGTCCTCTCCAGGAGAATAGACCTTGACTTTAAAGGAGATCCCTTCAGGGTATACCGCAGGCTCAGGAGAAACAACCCCTCACCATACCTGTACTACATCAATATGGGGGAAGTGGTGATAGCCGGGTCATCACCGGAAATGCTGGTCCGGGTAGAGGATAACAGCGTTGAGACAAGGCCCATCGCCGGAACAAGGCCCCGGGGATCAGGCAGGCAGGAGGATATGGATCTGGCCGCAGACCTGCTGGCCGATATAAAGGAAAGGGCCGAGCATGTAATGCTGGTGGACCTCGGCAGAAACGACCTGGGCAGGGTAAGCCGGCCGGGCACCGTAAAGGTGACCCAGTTTATGGAAGTGGAGCGATACTCTCATGTAATGCATCTGGTGTCCTCGGTAAAGGGTGAGCTTAAAGAAGGAATTAATGGACTTGATGTCCTCAAGGCCTGCTTTCCGGCCGGCACTGTATCCGGGGCGCCCAAGGTCAGGGCCATGGAGATTATCGAGGAGCTGGAGCCGGCGCGGAGGGGCCCCTACGCCGGGGCAGTGGGGTATTTTGGATTCAATGGCAGCCTGGACACCGCCATTGCCATCCGCACCATAGTATTCCACGAAAATAAGGCCTCTGTTCAGGTGGGGGCCGGAATAGTGGCTGACTCGGACCCGGACAGGGAGTTTGAGGAGACCGAAAACAAAGCCCTGGCCCTGCTGAGAACCCTTGACGAGGAGGATGATATCTTTGCTGCTAATTATTGATAATTACGATTCCTTTACCTACAACCTGGCCCAGTACTTTGCCGAGCTGGGCGCCGAGGTGCTGGTAAAAAGAAATGATGCCCTGACCCTTAATGATATTAAAGCCGCCCAGCCTGAAGGAATAGTCCTTTCACCCGGCCCGGGCAGGCCCGAGGGCGCCGGCATCACAGCCGATGTAATCCGCAGCTTTTCAGGCCGCATACCCCTACTGGGTGTCTGCCTGGGACATCAGGCCATAGGAAGCGTTTTCGGAGGAGCTGTAGTAAGGGCGGAAAAGGTTATGCACGGCAAGCAGTCCCTTATTCACCATGACGGAAGGGGAGTTTTCAAGGGCATCCCCTCTCCCTTCACAGCCATCAGGTACCACTCACTGGTGGTGGACCGCGGCAGCCTTCCCGAATGTCTGGAAATAAGCGCCTGGACCGAAGACGGAGAAATAATGGGAGTGCGGCACAGACTTATCAATGTTGAGGGGGTACAGTTCCACCCCGAGTCTATACTGACCGACCACGGCTATACACTATTAAGAAATTTCCTGGAGGGCTGCGGGCAGGTTAATAATTTCAGGGAGGTTGTCTGACATGGAAAAAACCGATCTTATCAGGGAAGCCATACATAAGGCGGTGGCCGGCTTACACCTGGATGAAAACGAGGCCGGAACAGTTATGGATATTATTATGGAGGGGGAGGCCAGCCCCGCGCAGATTGCCGCCCTTCTTATAGCCCTGCGCCTTAAGGGAGAAACCGTTGAAGAGATAACCGGCTTCGCCAGGGTGATGAGAAAAAGGGCCACTCCCATCCGCACCCGCCATGAAACGGTGGTAGATACCTGCGGCACCGGGGGAGACGGGGTCAACACCTTCAATATCTCCACCGCAGCCGCGCTGGTGGTGGCGGGCTGTGGTGTGCCGGTGGCCAAACACGGCAACAGATCTGTTTCCAGCCGGTGCGGGTCGGCCGATGTACTGGAGGCCCTGGGCATAAATATAGGCCTTACTCCGGATCAAAAGGAGGAATGCCTCGACCGGATAGGGATAGCCTTCCTCTTCGCTCCGGCGCTGCACGGGGCCATGAAGCACGCCGCCGGCCCCCGCAGGGAAATAGGCGTAAGAACAGTCTTTAACGTGCTGGGCCCGCTCACCAATCCTGCCGGGGCCAATGCCCAGGTTCTGGGAGTATACAGCAGTGACCTGGTGCCCAAGCTGGCCGGGGTTCTGGCCAGGCTGGGCGCCAAAGGGGCCTTTGTGCTGCACGGGGCCGGGGGCGCCGACGAGATAACACCGGCCGGTCCCGCTCACGTCTGCCGGGTATCCGGGGGAAAGGTGCAGAGCTTTGAACTGGACCCCCTGGAATTTGGAATAAAAAGAGCCCCCCTGGAAACCCTCAGGGGAGGATCGCCCCCGGAAAACGCCGCCATAATCAACAGTATACTATCCGGCGAAAAAGGGCCCCGGAGAGATGCCGTCGTATTAAACGCCGCCCTGGCGCTGGTGGCCTCGGAAAACGCAGACTCCATCGGCGACGCTTTAAAAACAGCCAGTCAGAGCATCGACAGCGGCGGGGCGCTGAAAAAGCTCCGGGATCTGTCGGACTTCACATCTTCAGCAGCTGTCAGGAAGGCGATATCGTGATTCTGCAAAAAATAATAGACCATAAAAAAGTGGAAGTTGAATATCTTAAAAAGCATTTTGACCTTGACTCCGCCATTAATACAATTGCCTGCCTGCCTAAGGCCAGGACACTCTCCGGGGCCCTTAAAAATAAGGGTAGAGTGTCCCTGCTGGCGGAAATAAAGGCGGCCTCCCCCTCCAGGGGAGTTATCCGGGAGTATTTCAGCCCGGCCGAGATAGCCGGCATTTATGAACGGAACGGGGCGGACGCCATCTCAGTACTGACTGACAGGAAATTTTTTTCCGGCGCCCCGGAATATCTGGCGGCAGCCAGGGAAAGGACAAATCTTCCCCTTTTAAGAAAGGATTTCATTATAGATCCTGTTCAGGTCTACCAGGCCAGAATGATTGGCGCCGACGCCGTTCTTCTCATATGCTCGGTACTGCCCCACGACCGGCTGCTAAGCCTTATAAAAACAGTCTCTGACGCCGGTATGGAGGCGCTGGTGGAGGTTCATGACGAGGGTGAGCTGGAGTCCGCCCTAAAGGCCGGGGCCTGTATAATAGGCATAAATAACCGTGACCTGAAGACATTTGTGACCGATATAAACACCACCCTCAGGCTGCGCCGGAAAATGGGGGACACCGGCGCCGTGGTGGTTAGTGAAAGCGGCATAAAGTCCGGTGAGGACATAAAAATACTGGGGGACGCCGGGGTCGACGCCGTGCTGGTAGGCGAAGCCATAATGGGCGCGGAGGATATGGCCGCCAAGGTCAAAGAGCTGTCCGGGCGGGGGTGGTGAGTATGGGAGCAGCAGTCCCGGTAAGGGTAAAGATTTGCGGCATAATGGATACTGAAACCGCCCTTTGCGCAGCCGGAGCAGGAGCTGACGCCCTAGGCTTCATATTTACCGAGAGCAAAAGGAGAGTGAGCCCAGAAAAGGCCAAGGCTATTATTTCAGCTTTACCCCCCTTCGTAGCCAGGGTAGGGGTGTTCGTCAACCAGTCCTATGATGAAATATGCCGGATAGCGGAGTATACCGGGATAGACACCATACAGCTGCACGGGGAGGAGCCGCCGGAATTCTGCAGGGCCTTTAAATATAAGGTAGTAAAAGCCTTTTCAGTAGCCAAGCAAGAGGACCTTGCAAAAGCCGGCCTTTACAAGGTGCACGCCTTTCTTCTGGATACTTCGGTGCCGGGACTTAAGGGGGGCACCGGAAGAACCTTCGACTGGCGGCTGGCGGCTGGTTTTAAGGGGGGGCCGCTGATACTGGCCGGAGGCCTGACCCCTGGAAATGTGGCCGATGCTGTCCGGACAGTCCGGCCTTACGCCGTAGATGTCAGCAGCGGCGTTGAGTCCGGAGGACAAAAGGATATCGGAAAAATTATTGAATTTGTTGGGAGGGCTAAGGGTTGAGCACTTTAATGCCGGACAGCCGGGGTTATTTCGGAGATTACGGCGGCCGCTTCGTGCCGGAGACTTTAATGCCTGCTCTGGAGGAGCTGGATGAGTCGTATCAAAAGGCGGTGAAAGATCCGTCCTTCGTCAGGGAATTTCAGTTCCTGCTGAGCAAATACGTGGGCAGGCCCTCGGTTTTATACTTTGCCGAAAGACTCAGCCAGCACTGCAAAGGGGCCAGGATATACCTGAAAAGAGAGGACTTAAACCACACCGGGGCCCACAAAATAAACAACACCCTCGGCCAGATATTGCTGGCCGGGAGAATGAACAAAAAAAGGATTATCGCCGAAACAGGGGCCGGCCAGCACGGTGTGGCCACGGCCACAGCAGCGGCCCTGTTCAACCTGGAGTGCGCCGTATACATGGGAGAGGAAGATATAGCCAGACAGTCACTCAATGTTTTTAGAATGAAAATACTGGGGGCCGAGGTGGTACCCGTTTCCTCAGGCAGCAAAACCCTTAAGGACGCCATGAACGAGGCCATGCGGGACTGGGTGGCCAATGTGGAAAACACCTATTACCTGGTGGGATCGGTGGCCGGACCACATCCCTACCCGGTAATGGTGAGGGACTTCCAGAGAGTAATAGGTGATGAGACCCGGGGCCAGATTATTGAGCTGGAGGGAAGGCTTCCGGACTGTATTGTGGCCTGTGTGGGCGGGGGCAGCAACGCCATGGGCATGTTTTACCCCTTTATCGGAGACAGCGTAAAGCTGGTGGGAGTTGAGGCGGCCGGACACGGGATAAAAACCGGTAAGCATGCGGCCACCCTTTCAGCCGGAGCACCCGGGGTGCTGCATGGATCTCTCAGCTATGTGCTGCAGGATGAGGATGGGCAGATACAGCTGGCTCACTCCATTTCGGCCGGACTGGACTACCCTGGTGTGGGTCCGGAGCACAGCTATCTAAAAGACACCGGCCGGGTGCACTATACCTCGGTTACCGACACCGAGGCCCTGGAGGCCTTCAACCTGCTGTGCCGGACAGAGGGCATCATTCCTGCTCTGGAAAGCTCCCACGCCCTGGCAGAGGCGGTAAAAATAGCCGGCGGCATGGATAGTAGCGGCATTGTGGTGGTAAACCTTTCCGGCCGCGGGGACAAGGACGTGGAAACGGTGGCCGGGGTACAGGGGGTGAAATTATGATTACGGGAATAGATCGTATTAACAACAGCTTTAAGACCCTGGGCGAAAAGGGCGAAAAAGGGCTCATCACCTATGTCACGGCGGGATTCCCCAGCGCGGAACACACCCTGGAGATTACCAGGGAGCTGGCCCGGCACTCGGACCTTATCGAGATAGGCATTCCCTTCTCTGACCCGGTGGCCGACGGGCCTGTCATACAGAATTCTTCCTACCGTGCCCTGGCGGGAGGCATAAAGCTGTCCGGTATCTTTAATCTGGCTGAAAAAATAAGAGGCGGCACCGATCTGCCGCTGCTTTTCATGACCTATTACAATCCCGTGATGAGGTATGGAATAGAGAATTTTGTACGGAACTCCCGTGATTCCGGGGTTGATGGACTGATCGTGCCCGACCTCCCGGTGGAGGAAGACCATATTTTAAGGGAGTGCGCCGTAAGCTGCGGGCTGTCCCTGGTGCCCCTGGCTGCCCCCACCTCTACTGATGATCGTATCAGTAAAATAGCAGCCCGGTCCGACAGCTTTATCTACTGTGTTTCGGTTACCGGTGTAACCGGGTCGGGAAAAGAGATAGGAGACTTAAAGACTTTTTCAGACAGGGTAAGAAAAAAAACCAGCCATCCCCTGGCGGTGGGCTTTGGCATTTCGGGGCCCGCAGTGGCCTGCCGGTCGGCCGCCCACTTTGACGCAGTGGTGGTGGGCAGCGCCATAGTCAAGGCAGTGGATGCCGGCGGCGGCCTGCCCGTTATTGTGGAAAGGGTGGGCAGACTGGCCGGAGGAATAAAGGATGCCCTCAGGAACGGATGTGACGCCGGTGAGTAATATGATTGCGAGCCGAAGCAGTAAAAATGAGAATACCGTGGTAGACCTGGGCACCTGCAGGGTGGGGGACGGCAGCCTTGTCATAATAGCCGGGCCCTGCGCCGTGGAAAGCAGGGACCAGATGATCTGCCTGGCCCGGATACTGAAAAAGATGGGGGTATCCATCATCAGGGGGGGCGCCTTTAAGCCCAGAACCTCCCCCTACTCCTTCCAGGGGCTGGGCGAAGAGGGGCTTAAGATACTGTCGGCCGCCAGGGCTGAAACAGGGCTTCCCTTCGTCACCGAGGCCACCGACAGCAGGTCCCTGGAAATAGCCTGCCGGTACGCCGATATAATTCAGATAGGCAGCCGCAACATGCAGAATTTCTCACTGCTGCGGGAGGCCGGCCGGTCCGGAAAGCCTGTATTGCTGAAAAGAGGCTTCTCCTCAACCCTTGAAGAATGGCTTATGGCTGCGGAGTATATAGCCTCTGAAGGCAACCGGAAAATAATATTCTGTGAAAGAGGCATACGGACCTTTGAAAACTACACCAGGAACACTATGGACATAAGCGCCATACCGGCTATCAAGGAGCTTTCCCACTTCCCGGTGGTGGCTGACCCCAGCCACGGCACCGGCAGGCGGTCGCTGGTGGGGCCCCTGGCCAGGGCCTCGGTGGCTGCAGGGGCCGACGGGCTGATGCTGGAGGTTCATGAAAATCCTCCGGCGGCCCTTTCAGATGGGCCGCAGTCCCTCTACCCGGCTGAACTGGAAGGCCTGCTGCCGTCCCTTAAGGCTCTGCACAGCGCCTGTGTGCTCCAGGGCAGAGCGGTATGATACCGCTCTTGAGGGTAATACCTCCGGTCGGGAGACAGGATTATTACTCAGAATTAGCTTTATATATTGTTGGCCTATCCCCATTATGGTAATATAGTCTTTGTAGAATGGTTGAACGGTTTTATAATGGTGCCTTTCAAAATGTAGCACGGCAGTACGGCAGGGGGGATGGAAATGATCAGAAGATTATACGGCACCCCGTAGGGGTGCTTTGTCTTTTTTTCAAATGATATGGACATGGGGATTTACAGCCTGTTTAAATGGAAAAATAATTAGAAAGACCGGGAGGAAAATTAGTTGTGATAGTTGTAATGAATCACGGTGCAGATAAAAAGGACGTAGAAGCAGTTGTTGAGAGATTGGAAAAAACAGGATTTCAGATCCACCTCTCCGCAGGCGTGGAAAGAACCATTATAGGCGCCATAGGCGACAAGACCAGAATAGGCGACCTGGCTCTGGAAGCCATGCCCGGGGTGGAAAAGGTGGTACCCATTCTTATGCCGTTCAAACTGGCCAGTAGAAACTTCCAGGAGCAAAACACCGTTATCAGGGTGGGGAATATAGAGATAGGCGGGGACGCCATACAGGTTATGGCCGGGCCCTGCGCGGTGGAAAGCAAGGAGCAGCTGCTGGAGGCCGCCCTCAGGGTTAAGGAGGCCGGCGCCACCATCTTAAGGGGCGGGGCCTTCAAACCCCGCACATCGCCGTACTCATTCCAGGGGCTGGAGGAAAAGGGGCTGGAAATGCTGGCCGAGGCCCGGGAAGCCACAGGCCTTTATATTGTTACCGAGGTGATGGACCCCCGAACCCTGCCCCTGGTAGCGCAGTATACTGATATTATACAGATCGGCACCCGCAACATGCAGAATTTTTTCCTGCTCAAGGAAGTAGCCACGGCAGGGAAGCCGGTGCTGCTGAAAAGAGGCCTCTCCGCAACCATAGAGGAATGGCTGATGGCCGCCGAATACATAATATCCGGCGGCAACAGCCAGGTAATACTCTGCGAAAGGGGCATCCGCACCTTCGAGACCTATACCAGGAACTCGCTGGACCTTACTTCAGTGCCTATACTGAAACACCTCTCACACCTGCCGGTTATTGTTGACCCCAGTCACGCCATAGGAAAGTGGCGCTATGTCCAGCCCATGGCCAGGGCCTCCATAGCCGCCGGCGCCGACGGACTGATCATAGAGGTTCACCCCCGCCCGTCCGAGGCGCTCTGTGACGGGCCCCAGTCCCTGACTCCTGAAAACTTCAAAATTCTCATGGACGAGGTGCGCCAGGTAAGCAGGCTGATGAACAGGAAGATGGATGATGTCAGCTAAACCCCTTTTTAAAAAAATGGCCATTATAGGGGTGGGGCTGATCGGCGGCTCCCTGGGAATGGCTGTCATAAGAAAGAATATGGCCGCTGAGGTCATCGGCCTGGGACGAAACCCCGGATTACTGGAACTGGCAGTTGAATACCGGTCTATTCACCGGTATTCAACCGACTACAGCGCTGTTTCAGGCTGTGACCTTATTATAATAGCCACTCCGGTGGGTACAACCCTGGGGATACTTTCAGACTTCGCTCCCTACATTTCTCCCGGGGCCATTGTGACCGATGTGGGCAGCACCAAGGCAGCCATTGTTGAGGGATCCGCCCCGGTGCTTCCCGAAGGCGCGGTATTTATCGGTGGTCACCCCATGGCGGGCTCTGAAAGGGATGGGATAAACGGAGCCGATCCCTACCTTTTTGAAAACGCCTTTTATGTTCTGACCCCTTCACCGGACACCCCGGCCCGCTGCATCGAACTGATGACTGCCCTGGTGGAAGGGGTGGGGGCCAAGCCTGTTATAATGAACCCGGCAGAGCACGATCTTTCTGTGGCTGTGGTCAGTCACCTGCCGCATATGGTGGCCGCCACCCTGGTTAACTGCCTTTTTGATATGCCCGGTGGAGAAAAAAAATCACTTCTGGCCGCCGGAGGCTTCCGGGACACCACCAGGATAGCCGCCGGCAACCCGGACATGTGGCGGGACATATTTATTACCAACCGCAAGTGCATACTGGAGGCCCTTAACTGCTTTACCGGCCGCCTGCAGGAATTTCAGAAAGCTGTTGAGGACAGGGACGAAAAGACTATTTATGAGCTGCTGGGCAGGGCCAGAAACCTTAAAAACGGCATGCCCGCCAGAAGAAAAGGCTACCTGCCGGCACTGTGGGAAATAGTGGTTACCGTTCCCGACAGGCCCGGAATTATCGGTGAAATGGCCGGGACATTGGGCAGGTCCGGGATAAATATAAGCGATATAGAAATATTGAGGGTCAGGGAGGGAGAGGGAGGCACCATCAGGCTGGGCTTCGCCAGCGAGAGTGAGCAGGAGTCCGCTGTATACCTTCTTTCCCAATCCGGAATACCCTCCAAAAAGAGACTGTAACAGAAAGGATGTTTTAAAATATATAAGGTCATTAAACCTTATGGCAGGATAGACGGGACTGTCACCGTGCCCGGGGACAAGTCGGTCTCCCATAGGGCTGTAATGCTCGGCTCCATTGCCGAGGGGGACACCATAATAAAAAATTTTCTTACCGGCGAGGACTGCCTGGCCACCATGAACTGCTTTAAAGAGCTGGGGGTGAAATTTGAAGGCCCCTTTGGAGAGGATCTGCTGGTCCACGGAAAGGGGCTGCGGGGACTGAGCGAGCCCTCCGGCATACTGGACGCCGCCAACTCAGGCACCACCATGAGGCTTATTATGGGAATTCTGTCGGGGCAGCCCTTTTTAAGCGTCATCACCGGTGACCAGTCCCTGGTGAGAAGGCCTATGGGCCGGGTAGTGGCCCCCCTGGCAGAGATGGGCGCCTCCATAATGGGGAGAAATGAGAATACTCTGGCCCCCCTGGCCATAAGGGGCGGGAAACTGAGACCCATAGACTATATATCACCGGTAGCCAGCGCCCAGGTCAAATCAGCCGTACTGCTGGCGGGACTTTACACCGGAGGAAAGACCACCGTTACCGAGCCGGCAAAATCCAGGGACCACACCGAAAGAATGCTCAGGCACTTCGGCGCCGCTGTGGAAACAGCCGGCAATACAGTGTCGGTTTACGGCGGACCAACACTGAGGGGCGCGGAAATAAACGTTCCCGGCGACATTTCCTCAGCCGCCTTTTTGATGGTGGCGGCAGCGGTGGTCCCGGGGTCGGAACTGGTAATAGAAAATGTAGGCACCAACCCTACCAGGGATGGCATAATTTCGGCGCTTAAGAGCATGGGTGCGGATATCACTCTTTTCAACAGCCGGGAAATGAACGGTGAGCCTGTCTCAGACATAAGGGTAAGGCACTCCCGGCTTAAAGGCGCAGTTCTGGAGGGTAACCTCATACCGAAGATGATTGATGAAATACCGGCCATCGCAGTGGCGGCCTGTGCCGCCACTGGCGAGACAGTGGTCAGGGACGCCGCGGAACTGAAGGTAAAGGAATCGGACAGGATATCGGCAATTGTCAGCGGCCTAAGGAATATGGGAGTAAATATAGCCGGTATGCCGGACGGTTTCATAATACGGCCCGGGAACAGGCTTAAGGGAGCCGAGGTGGAAACGGGTAAGGACCACCGCATAGCCATGGCCATGGCGGTGGCCGGGCTGATGGCCGAAGGAGAAACTGTTATAAAGGATTACGACTGTGTGAACATATCTTTCCCTGGATTCTATGACGTATTAAAATCAATAGCCAAAGAATAATAAAGCTGACCGGTTTTTCCCGATCAGCTTTATTATTTATAAAGACCTGGGATGCATTTTCCGGCTTACTCCTTCCAAATTTAAAAAAAGGAAATGGCCCGCCCATGTCGAATGTAAAACCAGTTCTCGTTAATATATGACAAACAGATCAATGATTTGGAGAGACTTAAAACTATGCCCGGAAAAGCAAACATCGCCATAGACGGGCCTGCGGGGGCGGGGAAAAGCACTGTGGCCAGGGGAGTGGCCGGAGCGCTGGGCTACAGGTATGTAGACACCGGCGCCATGTACAGAGCGGTAACACTGCTGGCCCTTGAAAAAAACATTGATATTAATGATCACCATTCATTAAGTAAACTGGCAAAGGA
>JAMCVT010000050.1 GCA_023475565.1 Actinomycetota bacterium | reverse complement strand
GTGGCCTGGCCCACTGTTGACAGCACCGTGGTTATCGCCGCGGTAAGTGTTGTTTTGCCGTGGTCCACGTGACCGATGGTCCCAATGTTTACGTGAGGCTTGTTACGCTCAAATTTTGCCTTGCCCATTCTTATTTTCCTCCTTTAACAGATACGGATATTTTAGGAAGTAGTGGTAACTTTACGCAAGATATTATCCACACCTCCGGGCGACTATACCCTCGGCTATATTCTGGGGTACCTCGGCGTAATTGCTGAACTGCATTGTGAAAGTTCCTCTTCCCTGGGTGATGGAACGAAGCCCGGTGGCATAGCCAAACATTTCAGACAGGGGGGCCACCGCATGAATAACCTGGGTATTCCCCCGTGGCTCTAATTCCTCGATGCGGCCGCGCCTTGAATTTAAATCACCAATGACATCACCCATGTATTCGTCCATAATCACAACTTCCAGCTTCATCACCGGTTCCAGAAGCACCGGCTGCGCCTTTGCGGCTGCATTCTTAAAGCCTATTGAGCCCGCTATTTTAAAGGCCATTTCTGAGGAGTCCACCTCGTGATAAGATCCGTCCAGCAGGCTTACTCCTATGTCCATCATGGGATAGCCGGCCATCACACCGTTATCCATGGCTTCCCTTACACCGGCATCCACAGCTGGAATGTATTCCCTGGGAATAACTCCACCCACTATTTTGTTGGTAAACTCATAGCCGGTTCCCGCCTCTATGGGCCCTATCTCCAGCACCACGTGGCCGTACTGGCCCCGGCCGCCTGACTGTCTGACAAACCTTCCCTCGGCCTTCACCTTGCCCCTGATGGTTTCTTTATAGGCCACCTGAGGTTTTCCGACATTGGCCTCCACTCTGAACTCCCGCAAAAGCCGGTCCACTATTATTTCCAGGTGCAGTTCCCCCATTCCGGAGATAATGGTCTGGCCGGTTTCGGGGTCGGTGCGCATTCTGAAGGTCGGGTCCTCTTCGGCCAGTTTAAGCAGGGCAATCCCCATCTTATCCTGGTCCGCCTTTGTTTTGGGTTCAATGGCCACATCTATGACAGGCTCCGGAAATTCCATCGACTCCAGTACTATGGGGCTCTTTTCATCACAAAGAGTGTCCCCGGTGACTGTTTCCTTCAAGCCTACGGCGGCCACAATATCCCCTGAGTAAACCTCTCCTATCTCCTCCCGGTGGTTGGCGTGCATGCGCAGTATCCGCCCCACCCGCTCCCTTTTGCCCTTTGTTGAGTTATAAATATAAGACCCTGAATTAAGCCTTCCCGAGTAGACCCGGAAAAAGGTCAGTTTTCCCACGTACGGGTCGGCCATAATCTTAAAGGCCAGGGCCGCAAAAGGCTGCTCATCGTCAGCTGACCTGATATCCTCAGCACCGGTATCCGGGTTGACTCCCTTTATCGCCGGCACATCGGTAGGGGCCGGCAGAAAATCCACTATGGCATCCAGAAGGGGCTGAACACCCTTGTTTTTAAAGGAAGAGCCACATAGCACCGGGATCATTTTCACCGACAGGGTGGCCGCCCTGATTCCCTTTCTGATCTCATCCTGAGTAAGTTCTTCCCCCTCCAGGTATTTGACCATCAGTTCCTCGTCGGACTCGGCCGCAGCCTCAATAACCTTCTCCCTGTACCGGGCAGCCACTTCCAGCAATTCTTCAGGTATATCCGCCTCCTCGCTGGCGGTGCCCATATCATCGGTGTAAATCATGGCCTTGTTTTTGATTAAATCGACTATACCCCTGAAATTTTCCTCGACTCCCACGGGAAGCTGCAGGGCGACCGGATTGGCTCCAAGCCTTTCCTTAATCATGTCCATGCCCCTTAAAAAGTCGGCGCCCACCCGGTCCATCTTGTTGATATACGCTATACGGGGAACCTGGTATTTGTCCGCCTGCCTCCATACCGTTTCGGACTGGGGCTCTACCCCCCCCACAGAACAAAAGACTGCAACTGCGCCGTCAAGCACTCGTAGAGAGCGCTCCACTTCCATTGTAAAGTCCACGTGCCCGGGTGTATCGATAATATTTATACAATGATCACGCCATTGACAAGTAGTTGCGGCGGAGGTAATAGTAATCCCCCGCTCCTGCTCCTGGACCATCCAGTCCATGGTGGCCGCGCCGTCATGGACTTCCCCGATTTTATGAACCCTACCGGTATAGAACAAAATACGTTCGGTGGTGGTAGTCTTTCCGGCGTCTATGTGAGCCATGATGCCAATGTTACGTGTCTTGTTCAACGGAAACTGCCGCGCCATCAAGACTCCCTCCTTACCACCTGTAGTGTGCAAATGCCTTGTTGGCTTCCGCCATTTTGTGGGTATCTTCTTTTTTCTTCACTGTGGCGCCGGTGTTATTAGCGGCATCCATTATTTCCGAGGCCAGTTTATCTTCCATGGATTTACCGCCTCTGGCCCTGGCGTAATTGGTCAGCCAGCGGATAGCCAGAGTCTGCCTGCGATCGTGTCTTACTTCAATAGGCACCTGGTAGTTGGCGCCCCCCACCCTGCGGGCCTTGACTTCCAGCACGGGCATTATGTTTTTCATGGCCTGGTCAAAGATCTCAAGCGCATCTTTGCCGGTCTTTTCTTTTACAATATCAAATGCTCCGTATACCAGATGTTCGGCGGTGCCTTTTTTGCCATCCAGCATAATCTGGTTGATGAGCTTGCTCACAACCTTGTTGTTATAGACCGGGTCTGAAACAACCTCGATCCTTTTGACATTTCCCCTTCTGGGCACGTTTTTCCCCCCTTTACAAGGAAGTAAAATTTATATTAAATTTTTTCCTCTATTTTTTGGGTCGCTTGGCGCCGTATTTGGAACGGCTGCGGTTTCTGTTCTGCACTCCCGCCGAGTCCAGGGCTCCCCGTACAATGTGATACCTGACACCCGGCAGATCCTTGACCCTGCCGCCACGAACCAGGACAACCGAGTGTTCCTGTAAATTGTGGCCTATGCCGGGAATATAGGAAGTTACCTCAATACCGTTTGTCAGTCTTATACGGGCCACCTTGCGCAGAGCCGAATTAGGCTTCTTGGGTGTAGTGGTATAGACCCTGGTGCAAACCCCTCTTTTCTGGGGGCATTCTTTTAATGCCGGGGCCGAGGATTTCTTTATGGAAACTTCTCTACCCTTGCGGATCAGCTGATTAATGGTGGGCACCGACAGACACCTCCTTTCTGGTAAGATTTAAGATTAAATAAAGGACCTATCAAATCAAATCCCGCCCCGACAATATAAAAGCGTCAGAGCGGCATTATTTATTCCGGGAAAGCAATTTGGCAACTTTTCCTTTATTATTCCAAAAAAAAGCTTTTAAAACCGGCTGTGCGCCTTACCCCATACTATTCTTCCAATATAGCGGTTGACGCGCAGCCCACCTCAATACCACAGGCTTTTCCCAGGGCCTGCATTGATTCCACCACAATCACCGTTATGGATTTTGCAGAGCATGCCTGTAGGATCGGATCTATTACATGTTTTTCCGCATTTTTGGCCACAAAAACTAACTTGGCCTGATTTTGATCAACAGCCTTCAGCGTCTGCTTGGACCCAACAGTCCTTTTCCGGGCCTTGGACAGGCGTTCCAGGGACACTACGGCCACACCTCCCAAATCCAGACACTTTTACATCTTACCACCTTAAATAACCATTGTCAACAATAATTGTTTCCTTGGAGAGGCTTGATTCATCCGGCTATTGTTATTCGGCCGTAACTGTGTAGTCGGACTCAAAATCTTCCTTTCCATCCAGAGGGTAGTCCGCGTTGTCAAGGCTCTCGTCCAGTAAAGTGTCAGCCCCGTCTTCACCCATTATTTCGATGTTCCTGTAGCGGCTCATACCGGTTCCGGCCGGAACAAGCTTTCCTATTATAACGTTCTCCTTAAGTCCCAGCAGGGGGTCCACCTTACCCTTTATAGCGGCCTCGGTCAGGACCCTGGTGGTTTCCTGGAAGGAGGCGGCTGAAAGGAATGAGTCGGTGGCCAGTGATGCCTTGGTAATTCCCAGGAGTACGGCCTTCCCTCCTGCGGGCTCGCCGCCCCTGACCTTTACCCTCTCGTTTTCCTTTTCCAGCTCGAATATGTCGATCAGTCCGCCCGGCAGAAGGTCGGTGTCACCCTGATCCTCCACTTTCACTTTTCTCAGCATCTGCCTGATCATCACTTCTATATGCTTGTCGTTGATGTCAACACCCTGCAGCCTGTATACCCTTTGGACCTCCATGAGCAGATATACCTGAACTCCCTGGGGCCCCTTTATTTTCAGCAGGTCATGAGGATTGACAGACCCTTCGGTAAGCTCGTCTCCGGCCTCCACCCGGTCGCCGTCGTGAACCTTTAGCCTGGCGCCATAGGGCACCTGGTAAGAATTCCGGTCACCGTCATCCCCAGTAACCTCTACTTCGCGGCGGCCCTTGACTTCTCTTATTTCGCACACCCCTTCGAACTCGGCCACAATGGCCTGGCCCTTGGGCCTGCGGGCTTCAAAAAGCTCTTCAACCCTGGGGAGACCCTGGGTAATGTCATCACCGGCCACTCCACCGGTGTGGAAGGTCCTCATGGTAAGCTGGGTTCCCGGCTCACCAATGGACTGGGCAGCGATAATGCCTACAGCCTCACCGATATCAACCATGTGCCCGGTGGCCAGGTTCCGGCCATAGCAGCGAATGCAGACCCCGTAGCGGGACTTGCAGGTCAGCACCGAGCGGATTTTAACCTTTTTAACGTTGGCCTTAATTATATTTTCAGCCTGCTTGGTGGTTATTTCCTCACCTTTTCGGGCCAGCAGCTCCCCGCTTTCCGGGTGGGGAAGATCCTCAAGGGCTATGCGTCCCCTGATTCTGTCCTCAAGTTTTTCAATAACTTCGGAACCGTCCTTAATTTCGGCTACTGTTATTCCCTCGTCGGTTCCGCAATCAATTTCTCTTACAATAACATCCTGGGCCACATCCACCAGCCGGCGGGTAAGATAACCGGAGTCGGCCGTCCTCAGTGCGGTGTCGGCCAGGCCCTTCCTGGCCCCGTGGGTAGATATGAAGTACTCCAGAACGGTAAGCCCCTCACGGAAGTTGGCCTTAATGGGAAGGTCGATAATCCTGCCCGAAGGGTCGGCCATAAGTCCCCGCATGCCGGCCAGCTGGCGAATCTGCTGTATATTACCCCGGGCGCCGGAGGTGGCCATCATGTATACCGGGTTAAAGCGGTCCAGTGCTTCCATCAGCGCCTTGGTCACACTTTCAGTGGCATCGTTCCAGAGGCCGATAATCTTGCGGTAACGCTCATCCTCAGTAATAAGGCCGCGGCGGAACTGGGTCTCAACCTTTTCAACTTCCAGGTCGGTTTTCCTTAATACCTCAGCCTTTGCCTCCGGAATGGTTATATCCGAAATGCCTATAGTAACTCCGGCCTTGGTGGCATAATGGAAGCCCAGCTTTTTAATACCGTCCAGAAGGGTCCCGGTGGCGGCAAAGCCCATTTCATTGTAGCACTCATCAACAACCCGGCTGAGTTCTTTTTTGTCGGCCACCTTGTTGATGTAGCCCATCTGTTTTGGTATTACTTCATTAAATATAATCCTGCCCACTGTGGTTTCCAGCATCTCGCCGTCGCGGCGCACCTTTATGCGGGCGTGCAGGCTGACGGCCTTATTGTCATAGGCCAGTATGGCATCGTTGGCGTCGGCGAAATACTTTCCTTCACCCTGGGCCCCCGGCCTTTCCATAGTGAGGTAGTAGCTTCCCAGCACCATGTCCTGGGTGGGGATGGCCACCGGCCGCCCGTCCTTGGGGTTCAAAATATTATGGGCAGACAGCATTAAAAGCCTTGCCTCAGCCTGGGCCTCGGCAGACAGGGGAACGTGCACCGCCATCTGGTCTCCGTCAAAGTCGGCGTTGTAAGCGGTACAGACCATGGGGTGAATCTGGATAGCCCGGCCCTCCACCAGTACCGGCTCAAAGGCCTGAATACCCAGCCTGTGCAGGGTAGGGGCCCTGTTAAGCAGCACCGGGTGCTCGCTGATGACCTCTTCTAGAACATCCCAGACCTCGGGCCTTACCCTCTCCACCATCCTCTTGGCGCTCTTTATGTTGTGGGCGTGGCCGTCGTTGACCAGCCGCTTCATCACAAAGGGCTTAAAAAGCTCCAGGGCCATTTCCTTGGGCAGGCCGCACTGGTGAAGCGAAAGTTTGGGCCCCACCACGATAACCGAACGGCCGGAGTAATCGACCCTCTTGCCGAGAAGGTTCTGGCGGAAGCGGCCCTGTTTGCCCTTTAGCATATCACTCAGAGATTTAAGCGGGCGGTTGCCGGGCCCGGTAACCGGACGGCCCCTGCGGCCGTTATCGATAAGGGCGTCCACAGCTTCCTGCAGCATCCTTTTTTCATTTCTTACTATTATATCCGGCGCTCCCAGGTCAAGAAGCCTTTTAAGGCGGTTATTTCTATTGATCACCCGCCGGTACAGGTCGTTGAGGTCCGAGGTGGCAAACCTGCCCCCATCCAGCTGCACCATGGGCCTGAGTTCCGGAGGAATAACCGGGATAACCTTCATGATCATCCACTCCGGCCGGTTGCCTGATTTACGGAAGGCCTCCACCACTTCAAGCCTGCGGATGGCCCTTATTTTGCGCTGCCCGGTTACTTCCCTGAGTTCCTGGCGCAGTTCCCTGCTCAGCTCATCCAGCTCAATCTCTTCCAGCAGCCTTAAGATGGCCTCGGCGCCCATTCCGGCCTTAAAGCCGGTGGGATACTTTTCACGGTACTCCCTGTATTCGGTTTCGGTAAGCAGCTGTTTTTTGATCAGCCCGGTATCCCCGCCGTCTATAACTATATACGATACAAAATACAATACTTTTTCCAGTGCCCGGGGGGACATGTCCAGCAGCAGTCCCATGCGGCTGGGAATGCCCTTAAAATACCATATATGGGAAACCGGGGCGGCCAGTTCTATATGCCCCAGCCTTTCCCTTCTTACCTTCGACCGGGTTACCTCGACGCCGCAGCGGTCGCAAACCACACCTTTATACCTGACACGCTTGTATTTTCCGCAGTGACACTCCCAGTCCCTGGTGGGCCCAAAAATTCTCTCGCAAAACAATCCGTCCCGTTCGGGCTTCAGGGTGCGATAATTTATAGTTTCAGGCTTTTTTACCTCTCCACTTGACCATTCCTTAATCTGATCGGGGGAAGCCAGGCCGATGCGCATCCTGTCGAAATTATTTAAATCCAGCAAGGAAACACGCTCCCTTCGGTTAATTAGAGGCTTTCGGAAAAAGTTACCGTGAAATCAGACTGTTTCCTCTTCATCAATCTCAAAATCCTCTTCAAGGAAATCATCATTGTACTCGTCCTCTTCCTCAACCTCTTCGGACTCATAGGCGGGGGTTTCCGGGAAAGCCTCCCCTTCAGCCAGGTCAAGCCCGAGATCCTTGGCGGTCTCGTGAATATCCTCTTCTATTTCCTTAATCTCTATTTCCCTGTCGTCTTCGGACAGTACCTTTACATCAAGACCAAGACTCTGCAATTCCTTGATGAGCACTTTAAAGGATTCCGGCACGCCGGGCTCGGGAACATTCTCACCCTTGACAATGGCCTCATAGGTTTTTACCCGGCCAACAACATCATCGGACTTAACCGTAAGTATCTCCTGCAGTGTATAGGCCGCGCCGTATGCCTCCAGGGCCCAGACCTCCATTTCCCCGAAACGCTGCCCGCCAAACTGGGCCTTGCCGCCCAGGGGCTGCTGAGTAACCAGGGAGTATGGTCCGGTTGACCTGGCGTGTATCTTGTCATCCACCAGGTGAGCCAGTTTGAGCATATACACATAGCCCACGGTAATCTGGCTGTCGAAGGGCTCGCCGGTCCGCCCGTCGTAAAGGGTTATCTTGCCGTTATCGGGCAGACCCGACTCCTTGAGAGAATTCAGTATATCTTGCTCCAGCGCCCCGTTGAACACCGGGGTGGCCACATGATACCCCATGGCCTTGGCCGCCCACCCCAGGTGGGACTCAAGCACCTGCCCCAGGTTCATCCTGGAGGGCACCCCCAGGGGATTAAGCACTATTTCAATAGGAGTTCCGTCAGGCAGGAAGGGCATATCCTCCTCGGGCAGTATCCGGGCAATGACACCCTTGTTCCCGTGGCGCCCGGCCATCTTGTCACCCTCGGAAATCTTTCTCTTCTGGGCTATATACACCCTTACCAAATGGTTGACCCCCGGCGGCAGCTCATCGCTGTTATCCCGGGAGAAAACCTTCACATCCACCACCTTGCCTGATTCCCCGTGGGGAACCCGCAGCGAGGTGTCCCTGACCTCCCTGGCCTTCTCTCCGAATATGGCCCTTAAAAGGCGCTCCTCGGCGGTAAGCTCGGTTTCACCCTTGGGGGTAACCTTGCCCACCAGTATATCTCCAGGCCTTACCTCGGCTCCCACCCGGATGATTCCCCTGTCGTCCAGGTCCTTCAAAATCTCTTCCCCCACATTGGGGATGTCCCTGGTAATCTCCTCGGGGCCCAGCTTGGTGTCCCGGGCGTCACACTCGTACTCCTCTATATGAATAGAGGTGAAATAATCTTCCTTTACCGCTTTCTCGCTGACCAGTATGGCATCCTCGTAGTTGTAGCCCTCCCACGGCATAAAGGCCACCAGTATGTTCCTGCCCAGCGCCAGTTCACCCATATCGGTGGAGGGGCCGTCAGCAATAACCTGGTCACTTTCAATCAATTCACCATGATCAACTATAGGCTTCTGGTTTATACAGGTCCCCTGGTTGGACCGCTTGAATTTATGAAGCTTATACGTGTTAACGTGCCCTTCATCAGCTCTTATGACAATCTCATTGGCGGTAACCCTTTCCACAACGCCCCCGTTTTTGGCCACCACCACCACACCGGAATCCTTGGCCGCCTTGTACTCTATGCCGGTGCCCACCAGTGGGGCCTGGGCCTTTAGAAGCGGCACGGCCTGGCGCTGCATGTTCGCCCCCATCAGGGCGCGGTTGGCATCATCGTGCTCAAGAAAAGGAATGAGAGATGTGGCCACACTGAATACCTGCTTGGGCGAAACATCCATGAAGTCCACCCGGTCAGTGGTCACTATCAGTATGTCCCGGCCGTGCCTGGCGTTTACCTTGCTGCTGGTAAAATACCCGCTTTCGTCAAGGGGCGCGTTGGCCTGGGCGATTATATGACCTTCTTCCTCGTCCGCCGTGAGGTAAACTATCTCCTCGGTGACCCTCCCATTTTCCTTGTCTGCTTTTCTATATGGAGTTTCGATAAAACCAAACTCGTTTATCCTGGCGTAGGTGCTCAGCGACCCGATCAGCCCGATGTTGGGTCCCTCAGGGGTCTCAATGGGACACATCCGGCCGTAGTGGGAGTGGTGCACATCCCTGACCTCAAAACCTGCCCGCTCCCGGCTCAAACCACCGGGGCCCAGCGCCGAAAGCCTTCTCTTGTGAGTCAGCTCGGCCAGCGGGTTGGTCTGGTCCATAAACTGGGACAGCTGGCTGGATCCAAAAAATTCTTTTATAGCCGCCACAACGGGCCGTATGTTGATAAGCACCTGCGGGGTAATCACATCAACGTCCTGGATGGTCATTCTTTCCCGGACAACCCTCTCCATCCTGGAAAGACCAATCCTGAACTGGTTCTGAAGAAGCTCTCCAACCGACCGCAGCCGCCTGTTGCCCAGGTGGTCTATGTCATCAACAGTCCCCTTCCCGTCAATGAGGTTGAGAAGGTATTTAATAGCCTCTATAATATCTTCCGCTACAAGCTCCCTAATAAAATCGCGGTCCAGCGGAACCATTTTTTTCAGGTACTGATCAAATTCCTCCCCGGGCCGCCCATCTTCCCTGGGCCGGTACAAAATACCGTGCTTAAGCTTTTTCTGTAGCTTGTAGCGCCCCACATTGGCCAGATCATACCTTTTAGGGTCAAAGAAAAGGGCTTCCAGAAGAGATCTGGCGCTCTCCACAGTGGGAGGCTCGCCGGGTCTCAGCCTCTTGTATATTTCGACCAGGGCTTCTTCCTCGGAGTCCGAGTTATCACGGGTTAAGGTCTCCATAATGTGCGGGTTTTCCCCGAAGAGTTCAAATATTTTGGCCTTGGTGCCGTAACCCAGTGCCCTCACCAGCACAGTGCCCGGAATTTTCCTGGTCCGGTCAATACGGACAAAAATATGGTCGTTTATATCGGTTTCAAACTCCAGCCATGCGCCCCGGTTGGGGATTATGGTGGCGGTAAAAAGCCTTTTCCCGCTGGGATCAAGCAGGTCTCCGAAATAGACTCCGGGTGACCGCACCAACTGGCTGACTATGACTCTCTCGGCCCCGTTGATAATAAAAGTGCCCTTTTCGGTCATAAGGGGAAAGTCCCCCATGAAAACTTCCTGTTCCTTTACCTCCCCGGTCTCCTTATTGATAAGACGCACCTTAACCCTCAGGGGTGCCGCAAAGGTTACATCTCTCTCCTTGCACTCCTCAACGGTATACTTGGGCTCTCCCAAAGTATAATCAAGAAACTCCAGTACAAGGTTGCCGGTAAAATCCTGAATGGGAGAAATATCCTCAAATACCTCCCTTAAGCCCTCCTTCAGAAACCAGTTGTAAGAATTCCTCTGAACCTCGATAAGGTTGGGCAGTTCAAGGACTTCCCTTAACTTGCCGAAATTTTTCCGTTCTCTCCTACCCATTTTTTCGGCATACATCTAAAGCGCCACACCCCCAAAATATTAAAACTTGTAAAACAAACAACGAAAAGCAAGGTCCTCGATAACCAAAAACCTCGCTTCCTTCTCAAAATTAAGCTATATCTAAAATATTATTCCCCAAATATAACCACCAGATACATATTATTACCACACCATAACCTGAATTTGGAAAATACATTAAAGTGAACGATTTAAGGATAATATCATAAATTTTTAGCAATGTCAAGAAATGATGGTAAAAATTTTATGCCCTCCGCCTAAAATACGAAGGAACCGGCCGGACAGCCGGTTCCTTCGTATTTAAAATGAAATTACTTTACATTAACGGAAGCGCCCTGCTCTTCAAGTTTAGCCTTGATGGCATTGGCGTCATCCTTGCCTATTTTTTCCTTAACGGGCTTGGGAGCATTGTCGACCAGATCCTTGGCCTCTTTCAGGCCAAGGCCGGTAATCTCGCGGACAACCTTGATCACGTTGATTTTCTTGTCACCGGCGGCTGTCAGTATAACATCAAATTCAGTCTGCTCCTCTTCCTCAACGGGGGCGGCGACAGCCCCGGGAGCAGCGGCCACGGCAACCGGAGCGGCTGCGCTGACACCAAACTCCTCTTCAAATGCTTTGACCAGCTCGGACAGCTCGAGAACCGTTAAACCCTTTACCGCATCGAGAATTTCATTAACTTTGGACATCTAAGTAAACCTCCTGTTTTCTAATAAGTATTTAATAGTTTTTTATCAGGCAGTTTCTCCGGCCTTTTGCTTCCGAACAGCTTCCAGCACGTAGGCAAAGCTTCTCAGAGTACCCTGCAGCACCGTGGCGAAACCGTACATAGGGGTCTGCATTCCGCCAAGAAGCCTGGCCAGCAGGACCTCCCTGGACGGCAGGTCGGAGAGTTCCCGGACGGCCTTGACGTCTAAAACACGGCCCTCCAGTATTCCGCCCTTGATTTCGAATATCTTCGTTTCCTTAACGAAATCAGTGAAAATCTTGGCCGGGGCCACCAGGTCCTCGCTGCTGAAAGCCATTACAGTAGGGCCCTCAAGATAGGGCTCCAGACCCTCTATGCCCATTTCCCTGGCGGCTTTTAAAGTAAGAGTATTCTTTGCCACCTTGAGATCGCAGCCCTTTTCACGAAGGCGGCCTCTCAGTTTTGTCATGGAAGCCACATTCAGGCCCCGATAGTCAGCCATTATAGTGACTTTAGCTGATTTAAGTTTTTCCCTAATCTCTTCCAGTGACTTTTCCTTTTCCTTTCTGGTCGGCAACCAGTACACCTCCTTTCAGAAATTAAACAAGCGGACCCCTGTAGAAAAGCCCATGGGCCCGCCTTATAACCGGTTTTGGCAGGTTAATTTCCAGGCCTCGGCTGGCGGCAAAAGCCATTAGGTTGTAAAACACCAGCTGTCTACAGCAAATAACAATATTAAGTTGAAATAAAGACCGCTAGGCGGTGATTTTCTGCCAGTTTACCTTGACTCCGGGCCCCATGGTGGAGCACACGGACACTCCCTTGATATACTGGCCTTTGGCAGCCTGGGGCTTAACCCTGATCAATTGGTCCACCAGCACTTTCATGTTTTCCATAAGCTTCTCCACATCAAAGGAAACCTTTCCGATGGGAGCGTGTATTATACCGGCCTTATCAACCCTGTACTCTATTTTACCGGCCTTGACTTCCTGAACGGCCTTGGCCACTTCAAAGGAAACGGTGCCCGTCTTGGGGTTGGGCATCAGCCCGCGGGGTCCCAGTATACGTCCCAATTTGCCGACCATCCCCATCATATCCGGGGTGGCAATGGCCACATCAAAGGATAGCCATCCTTCTTTCTGGATCTTTTCAACCATATCTTCGGCACCCACAAAATCGGCCCCTGCCTCTTCAGCTTCCTTGGCCTTATCGCCCTTGGCGAAAACCAGTACAGACCTGGTTTTTCCTGTGCCGTGCGGTAGAACCACCGCTCCACGGACCTGCTGATCGGCGTGGCGGGGGTCAACACCCAGCCTGACCACGGCCTCCACAGTCTCGTCAAATTTGGCGGGAGCAATCTTTTTCACCATTTCCATGGCTTCAACAGGCTCATACAGCTTATTACGTTCCACCTGTTTGACTGCGTCGGTAAGCTTTTTACCCAGTTTGGGCATCTATTTAACCTCCTTGTGGTATAACGGAATACGGTCTGTAATACAGCCCCAGACTGTATATCCTCCCACTGTTTTTAATTAACCCTCGGTAATGTCTATTCCCATGCTGCGGGCAGTTCCTTCCACCATACGCATGGCGGCCTCCACCGTGGCTGCATTGAGATCCTTCATTTTAAGCTCGGCAATCTCCCTGACTTTCGACTGAGCCAGCTTGGCGACCTTTTTAGTGTTCGGCTCCCCGGAACCCGACTCAATGCCGGCGGCTTTTTTAAGCAGTACCGAAGCGGGGGGAGTCTTGGTTATAAAGGTAAATGACCGGTCCTCGAAGACAGTAATCTCAACCGGTATAATCAAACCGGCCTGAGAGGCTGTCCGCTCGTTATATTCTTTTACAAAAGCCATAATATTTACACCATGCTGACCAAGAGCCGGGCCAACCGGCGGGGCCGGAGTAGCCTTTCCGGCGGGACACTGAAGCTTGATTATAGCAGATACTCTTTTTGCCATATATATACACCTCCCCTTTTTGCTTAATGGTGATACCTGTGGTCGGGAGACAGGAGACAGAATACAGGAGACAGGAGTTATTACGCACAGTACCCCTATGGTTGAAAGGAATACCCATACCTTCTGAATTCTGGATTCTGAATTCTGGATTCCGACAGAATGATTATTTCAGATAAGTATTTTTAACTTATTTTTTCTACCTGGCCGAATTCCAGTTCCACCGGTGTATCCCTGCCGAACATGGATATTTTTACTTTTACCTTACCCTTATCCGGATAGACTTCTTCAATCACACCGTCGAAATTTTCAAAGGGCCCTGTTTTCACCCTGATATGTTCGTTTACCATGAATTCCATTTTAACCCTGGGCTCATCTACACCCATGGTTCTCATAATTTGCTTGGCTTCTTCATCAGTCAGGGGTATCGGTTTGGATCCGCTGCCCACAAAGCCTGTAACCCCCGGGGTGTTCCGCACCACATACCAGGAGTCATCTGTCATAATCATTTCCACAAGAACATAGCCGGGAAAAACCTTTTTCTTGCTGACTTTCCGTTTTCCGTCCTTAATCTCTATTTCATCTTCCATAGGCACAAGTATTCGAAAAATCTTCTCCTCCATATTCATGGATTCAATTCTTTTCTCAAGATTGGCCTTTACCTTATTCTCATATCCCGAATAGGTATGGATGACATACCATTGCTTCATAAATTCAAGGGACCCGTTTAAGGTCCCCCACCTCCTCGGTCCTACCGGATAATCAGCTGAATGAACCTGCTCATTATTAAATCAAAAACCCAAATCAAGGCACCTACAAAAATAACCGCCACCACCACTACCCCGGTATAGGTCAGTACTTCACGGCGGGTGGGCCAGTGCACCTTCTTAAGCTCATTGTATACCCCCCGGAAATATTTCTTGACCCCATCAACAAGGTTGACGGCTTCCTTTTTAGCAACAACCTGTTTTTTGGGCACAACCTTTTTTGACGATTCTTTCCCGGTTTCACCTTTGGCGGCCGGTTTCTTTCCGTCTTGATCCTTGTCCTGTTTTTTGAATAAGGCCATAAAATCGCCACATCCTTATATATTACGGAAATATTAGTTGCCACCCCAATTGTCACAGATAAGAAAACACCCGCCAGCCGGTTATTCCAGCCCGGACGCGTGTCAGAAAACTTGCTAGCGTGTTTCCTTGTGAACGGTGTGAGTCTGACAGAACCTGCAGTATTTCTTTAACTCTATCCGCCCCGAATCGTTCTTTTTGTTCTTGGTTGTTGTATAATTACGGCGTTTGCACTCAGTACAGGCCATAGTTACTCCAATGCGCATTTTATGACACCTCCTATAGAAAAAAAAACCTGGAAGATCTAGCTGAAGATAACCTTAAACAATTTATCATAATTAATATTCCCTGTCAATAGTTGTCTTCCATGACTTAATTAAATGAACCCGAACTACTAAAGGTAAGTAAAGCACATATTTTTAGTTTGCCTCGGGGCATGGCATGTTATACCATTTACCCCTTTAAAAGAACCGGCCCCGTGCCGCACAGCCGGATGTGAGACATCTGGCTCCACAGGCATGAGGCCAATCCCATCTTTATGCTGATAGCTATGCTATAACGGAGGTGACCACACCTGCGCCAACGGTACGGCCGCCTTCACGAATGGCGAAGCGCAGGCCCTCCTCAATGGCGATGGGGGTAATCAGCTTGATATTGATGCGGATGTTGTCTCCCGGCATAACCATTTCCACTCCCTCGGGAAGCTCGGCAACTCCGGTAACGTCGGTGGTCCTGAAATAAAACTGCGGGCGGTACCCGTTGAAGAACGGTGTGTGCCTGCCGCCCTCTTCCTTGGTCAGTACGTATACCTCGGCGTTGAAGTGGGTGTGCGGCGCGATGCTCCCGGGCTTCGCCAGCACCTGGCCCCGCTCGATCTCTTTTCTTTCCACGCCCCGCAGCAGGCAGCCGATGTTGTCTCCGGCCTCTCCGCGGTCCAGAAGCTTCCGGAACATTTCTACCCCGGTCACTACTGTCTTTCTGGGCTTATCCTGCAGACCCACTATTTCTATTCGGGTTTTTGACAGTTGAATATCCAATGGAATTCTAAGAAGCCTTGAAAACAAGGCTTTTTTTATTGGAAAAATGTCAATTTTTACTTTCTTTATAATGCGTAATGTTGCGTAATGTGATATAATA
>JAMCVT010000094.1 GCA_023475565.1 Actinomycetota bacterium | reverse complement strand
ATAAATGTGTTCCTTGTTAACTATCGACTTTACATTATAGTCCTCCCATATATATTCTTCTTTGGGGAGCGAGCTACTGATATAATAATCATAAAGGCTTGGTTCTTCCAATTCTGGAATGAAAAAGACTATGTCGTTTCCAAGAAGTTTGTCTTTGGGCAGGGTTTCATCCTTTAAGGTTTTAGCGCAAGCACTGTTTAAGTTGATCAACCGCATACTATCATTAAATACAAGGATGTAATCATTCGACACATCTATTATACTGCAGCTGGATGTTTTCTGATAATTTGCCTTATTACACAGGCTGCTTACATAATTTCTGCACATGATATCAAAGCTTTGTTTAATGTCACTCATAGCATGTTCACCTCCTTTCATGATTAACATATGATAACATTGAAAATCGCTGCATGCATCCCGTTTCACGGTGGGATGCATGCAGCCGTTCTATTTTTTAGACATGTTCTCTGAAGCTGAGTTCGCCTTCTTCGAACCTGTCACAGGTGGTGTTATAGTAGTCCTTGATCAACCTTTTCCAAATGTTGGCGTCTCTGGTCTTCATGCCTATACATTGTCCCATGGCGGGATTAGTGGGGTCTTCTATGCCCCATTTGCACTTTTTACAGTTGTTGCCGGTCCCCGGCTCAACTCTGAGGTCAAGTGATCTTGCTTTTGGCTGTGCCATATTAACACCCTTTCATAAAAGATTTTATAACCAGAACGGTTCTAGAACAGGACTAAATTATTTGCCGGGGGAGTACCAGCTTTCAGTACTCCCTCGGCAATGCGCTTTTAGAGGTCAACCTGCATGTATTCCAGGTCTTGAGCGCTAAAGTCCTGTTCGTTTCTCATAATAATGGTTTCCTGTCCGGCGGTGGAAAGGTCTACGAACCTGGCACTGAAGCCCGCAACCCTGACAATCAAATCCTTGTGCTTTTCGGGTTCTTTCTGGGCCGCCCGCATTTCTTCGGTGCTCACCACGTTAAACTGAACATGGTCGATGTCCAGGTCACACCAGGTATTCATATATGCCAGCCAGATCTTAAATCCGTGCTTGCTGCGCATAATCGACTGGGAGAGCCGCTGGTTCAGGAGGTTGGCTTTCTGGGTGCTGCTGTTAACCTTGGATACCGACCGGAGAACGGCTGTCGGCCCCTTCTTGTCGGTGCCCATATAAGGTGAAATCCCGCCGTCATCGCAACTTTCCCCTCCGTAACGGCCATCGGGAGTCGGGCCGGTCCGCGAGCCTATTTCCAGGTATGCTCCCACCGCCTGGCCGACCGGCATTACCGGCCCACCGGAGTAGTTGGTAATCTTGCGCATTTCACCGGAAACAATTTCCTCGTAGAATCTTTTAACGATCGCATCCGCGTATTCATCATCATTGCCCCACTTGGGCGCGTTGTAGAAATCCCTTTGCATTTCCTCGAAACCTTCCCAGTTGTTGTGCAAAGCTTGAACCAACTGAGCCATGGTGTATTTTTTATCGTCATAAATCAGCTTCTTCATGGCGACCATGGAGTTGGCCGCAACAATAGTTGTAATGGGGTTGGTCCAGCCGTTGGGCTGTTCCGACAGATCGCAGGCGTCCCTCCCCAACTCCATGCAGCCGTCATCCAGGCTGGAAACAAAAGGCATCTGCAACATCCTTCCCTCGTAGTGGCGGGCTACGTCTTTACTCCTGACCACCAGGCTGTTGCAGTACTGGTATTGCGCTTTGAAAGCTTCCCATAATTGGTCGAAGGTTTCGAATGTGGTGGGATCTCCGGTCGGCAGTCCAAGCTGCATGTCGGAATAACTCCAGTCATAGCCGTTATTTAGCGTAACCTCCATTATCTTGGACAGAAAAATCGTACCGCCGCCCTCTGATCTCGTTTTTTGGGTCTTTCTCCTTCCGCATATGCCTGGTGACATGCACAGCACCATGGCCCAGTCGTGAGCCTCTTCAATGGTTACGCCGTTTTTATTCTGACTGAACTGCGAGTAATATATCATTTGGGCTGTCCCGATGGCGTCATGTTTAATGGACGGAAAGCCCAAACCATCGCGGATGCACTCAAATACCCGGCGTTTTGTTTTTACCCGGCCTTTAGGGGACCAGCGGAAAGCTATAGAGGGCTCGGTGGTCCGGATATTTCTGGCGGCCTCGAGAATAGCGTCGGTACAGTCGTTGCAGCCATCCGTGCCATCCCGGTTGGTGCCGCCAAGGGTTAATATAAACAAGTCGTTGGAACCGGGGAAGCATTCCCTGTACATTCTTCCCTTGCCGGAACCATGCTCGGAACATTTAAGACGCTCACATTCAAACAGCTCCACCGCATCCTCATGGATCATCGGCTGGAATGTCTTGTCAATAACACTGGCTTTGTAGTAAGGCCAAAGCAACTTGTCTTCTTTGTGGGCCATGCCGCTGGCATAACGCTCTATTGAGTGGGCCAGCAGATAGGTGTACCACTTGGCCTGCATGGCGTCCTTAAGCCCTTTGCAGGGTTCGGCCGGTATGCGATAATTGATTTCGGCCATCTCCAGCAGCTCTTCCCTGCGCATGGGGTCGGTCTCAAAATTTTCGGCCACAATCTTCAGGAGGCGGGCATGCCGTCTTGCCCAGGCGATAACGGCCTTATCGGCAATAATAATGGAATTCCATATGTCTATCTGATCAAGCAATGGCAGGCGCTCCGGAGCGTTCCAGTAAGGTTCGGCCAATTTTTCTCTTGCTTCCTGAATGTGCTGCTCGGCTATCTCAATTCTTTTCAATAGTCCATCTTCTAAAATGGTTTCATAAGGAGGAGTTATGCTGTTGAAGCCCGTTGCAAAAGCCGGAGGCTCCATTGTGCTTGACTGGTACATACGCAGCAGTTCTTCCGGGGTAAAGTGAACCTCGCAATTCGACTGGAGAGAATGTTTCATCCAGTAATTCAATATTTCTTGGGCCTCTGAAGCCGGCTGAGGGGCGTATTTGCCCGCCATGAAGTCCA
>JAMCVT010000148.1 GCA_023475565.1 Actinomycetota bacterium | reverse complement strand
CTGGTCAGCACGTTGGGGTATTTACCATAGCCGTAGTACTCCAGATCCTTGGCGTTGTATTTCTCGAAGCCTGGGGTAAGTATAATCGACCCCACATTTATTTCTACTTCCTCGTCCTGCATATCGTGCTTTATGGCGTCGGCCAGACAGGCCTTTTCACACTCCAGGCACTCCGAGCAGACCCCGCAGTTGAGGCAGCGCTCGGCTTCCTTCATGGCCTGCTCCCTGGTCATGCCGTCGGAAACCTCCATGAAGGACTTGGCCCTTACGGCAGCATCCACATGGGAGGGGTGCTGAAGCTCCACCCGGGGGATTTCATCCTCTTCAAACCTGAAGGGGGCTATTTCCTCCTCGGTAACTCCAAATTTTCTGTCTCTCTTCAGGTCTTTGCCCTGCAGGTAAAGGTCTATGGATTCGGCGGCCGTCTTACCAGCGGCAACCGCCTCTATAACCGTTTTGGGCCCGGTCATGGCATCACCGCCGGCAAATACTCCCGGCAGCGCAGTGGCCAGAGTGTCTGGATCGGCGGTTATAACACTGCCGCGCCCGGTGGCCAGGCCGCTGCCTTCCAGCGAGGAGGTGTCGGGCTGCTGGCCGATGGCCAGTATGACGTTGTCAACGTCAATGAAGAACTCGCTGCCCTCCACTGCCACAGGACGCCGCCTGCCGCTGGAGTCGGGTTCGCCCAGCTGGTTCTGGAGACACTCAATGCGGGTAACCTTACCGCTTTCACCGTGGAAGGCCTTGGGGCTGGTCAGCATGGTAAATACCACGCCCTCTTCCCTGGCTTCTGTTATTTCCTCGGGAAGTGCTGTTATTTCAGCCTCGGTGCGGCGGTATACTATCTGCACAGACTCGGCGCCCAGCCTTAGGGCGGTCCTGGCGCAGTCCATGGCGGTGTTGCCGCCCCCTATGACTGCAACTTTCTTTCCTAAGTGAACCTTTTCTCCCAGGGCGATATTCCTCAGGAAGGGTACACCGTGTATTACCCCGCCCAGGTCTTCTCCCGGAACGTTCAGCCCGGTGCCCTTATGGGCCCCGATGGCCAGGAACACCGCTGCATAGCCGCCGTCCATCAGCCCCTGCACGGTTATGTCGCTGCCCAGCCGGGTGTTGTATTTAATCTCAACCCCCAGCCTGGTGATAAGATCAATTTCCAGGTCCACCCACTTTTTGGGCAGCCTGTACTCGGGTATGCCTACCCTCATCATGCCGCCACCCACTGGCAGGGCCTCAAATACCGTCACCCCGTACCCTCTTTTGGCCAACTGGCAGGCCGCCGAAAGTCCGGCGGGGCCGGCGCCTATTACCGCTACGCGCCTTCCGTTGGCTTCCGCTATTTCCGGAAGAGGAAGTTCATCCAGATTATTATAAGCGAAATCCGAGGCGACACGTTTTAGCTGCATTATGTTTACCGGATCATCCACCGATCCCCGGTGGCACTTGGTCTGACAGGGGTGGGTGCATACCCTGCCGCAGGCCGCCGGGAAGGGATTGTCCCGGTAAACCATCTGCCAGGCCTCGGTAAACTTACCCTTTTTGATTAGCTGTGTATAGCCCTGGGCGTTTACCCCGGCGGGGCACGCCGCCCTGCACGGGGGTGTGCCCGCCTTTTCAATCACGAAGGCATTTGGAAATGCCTGTGCATAAGGCTTGTAGGTTGCCTTGCGTTTGCCCAGACCCTGGTTGAATTCACTCTTAACCTCCACCGGGCAGGCGTTGGCGCACTCGCTGCAGCCCTTGCACTTGTCCACATCTATATAACGGGACCTTTGCTTAATCTTTACCTTGAAGTTACCCGGACCGCCCTGTACATCCAGCACATCCGAACATGTATAGGTCTGCACGTTCAGGTGCCTGCCGCATTCCACCAGCTTCGGAGAGAGAATGCACATTGAACAGTCATTGGTGGGGAATGTTTTGTCCAGCATGGGCATGGTCCCACCAATTGCCGGGGTGTTTTCCACCAGGTAAACGTAGTAGCCGGACTCGGCCAGATCCAGTGAGGCCTGGATGCCGGCAATGCCTGCGCCCACTACCATTACCGCCCCGACTTTTTCAGAGCTCATTAAACATCACTTCCATTTCTTTAATGGAGCTAAATGGCTGTGTACTGACTTTTATCCATTCACTATGCGCTTACTCTTTTTCCGGCATTATGAGCGCCCTTTCCATCAGTGTGCACATGTGCATGTTTTTTGACTTGCCCTTGGTGTCGGAGTACCATTTGTTCAGGTCGTTAAACTGGTCAATGCAGTTGTGGCAGGGAACAAGCACTATTTCCGCACCGGTGGCCACCACCTGGTCCACCTTGCGCTTACCCTTCAACTTACGCTTTTCGTTAAATTCAGGCATGGCCATTCCGCCGCCACCGGCCCCACAGCAGTAGTTCATCTTGCCATTGGGGTTCATATCCACGAAGTTCTTCACAAAGCTCTTCAGCAGCTCCCTGGGCTCTTCCCAAACGCCTTCCTTGCGGGCGGTGTTGCAGGGGTCGTGGTAGGTGACCACCTCGGTAATGGCATCCGGGTCCAGCTTTAATGATCCGTCTTTTACCAAATCGTTCAGAAGAGAAAGTATGTGGCGGATGGGGAACTTTTCGCCCTTCCAGAACATCCTCTGGCCCCAACGCATGGAGCGGAAGGCGTGGCCGCACTCTGTGACTATAAATTCCTCGCAACCCAGGCGGGTAAACTCTTCCCAAATGGGATGGGAGATTTCCACAAAGTCATCGTTTTGTCCGGTAAACAGCGCAATGTTTGTGGCATCCCAGCGCTTAGTGCTTATGGTATAGTCTATACCTGCGGCGTAGAATATCTTCAGTGTGGTTTGCAGTTCATTGGCGTAGATTTTAATATCCCTGGCGTTGAACCCGTAGAAGTACTTGGCCCCCTGCTTATTCAGGGGAATGGTGAAGTCGGGGTCGCCCAGTTCTTCCCGCATCTCGTCCTGTATCCACTCGATAGTCTCGTCGAAGTCTTCCTGGCTGACATTCATCTGGTTGCCGGACTCTTTGTGCTCGTTGCAAATAGTTTGCATGTAGCCCGGAATCTTGTCCTTATCCCAGGTTCCGCGCAGCGTTCTTACAACCACGGCCACATTTATGCCCATGGGGCACTCTACGGTGCAGCGCTCACACATGGTGCAGTACCAGAGGTACGGGTCCTGTAATGCTTCTTCCAGGCCCAGGTTTAATTTCCGCAGGAATTTGCGGGGGTCCTGGCTCTCATGGACGTCTGAATACGGGCAGCCGGCGGTGCACATTCCGCAGGCCAGGCACTGTGAAAAATCATAGTTTTTCAGCAGCCCGGCCACCCTCTCCCTGAACTTGGGATTTAATTGTGTAGCCTGAATAGTTTCCATTTAATATGCTCCTCCCCTCATCGGAGTCCCTAGCATTTTGTGGTTATTATTTTAATTTGGGCCGGGGACTGACCAGTCCCCGGCATGGCCCATTAATACTCGTTAGGCAGTTGGTTCAGCTCCGCCCTTGTGAACACCGGGCCGTCCTTGCAGACATATTTGTTCCCCACATTGCAGCGCCCGCACATACCTATGCCGCACTTCATCCTATTTTCAAGAGACATGATCATCTGGTCCGGCTTAAAGCCGCAGGCCTCCAGCTCAGGCTGGGTGAACTTGATCATCACCGGAGGTCCGCAAATAATGGCCACTGAATTGTTGGCACTGGGGGCCACTTCCTTGGTTACCGCCGGAATAAAGCCTACCTTGCCGGTCCAGCCATCCGCAGGGCGGTCAATGGTGCATATAAGATCAATATCCGATCTCCTGCTCCATTCGTCCCTCTCATCCTTGTAAAGAAGGAGTCCTGGGTTACGAGCGCCGTATATCACAGTTATCTTTCCATAGTCACCCCTGTGATCCGGCATAAGCATATAGTTTATCAGTGAGCGCAGGGTGGTAAAGGCAAATCCTCCGCCTATGATCACTATATCTTTTCCCTTCATCTGCTCTACAGGGTAGTAGTTACCCAGGGGACCGCGGACGCCTACCATGGTTCCCTCCTCCATAAGGTGGAGGGCGTTGGAAACCACACCCACCTTGGCCACGGAAAACTTGAGGAATCCTGGCTCGGTGGGAGAAGATGCTATTCCGAAGGGGGCCTCGCCCTTACCAAAAACGCATATCTCGGCGAATTGGCCGGGCATATAGGGGAAGCTCTTTTCATCTTCCTCGCTCATAAACTGGAAGGTGAAGGTGTGGATGAGCTTATCCTCGGTTTCGGTAAAGTTTTTAACCAGCTTCATTGGGAGCGGCAGATATGGATTTCTTTGCATTATTTATCCGACCTCGCTTCCGACCCCTGAATATCCGCCAGAATTTCCCGGATGTCCAGATTTACGGGGCAGTTTTTGATACACCTGCCGCAGCCCACACAAGCTGTGGCGTTGAAATTGTCAACAAAGTACTTGAACTTGTGCATAACCCTCTGGCGCATGCGCTCTTTTCCGGTGGTCCTGGGGTTGTGTCCGGACCCGTGCAGGGTGAACAGTGGGAACATGCAGGAATCCCAGTTCCTTACCCGGCAGCCGTTGCAGTCCCTGGCCTCATCCACTATATCGAAGCAGTGGCAGGTGGGGCAGGAATAGGTGCAGGACCCGCAGCCCAGGCACTTCTCATGGAAGCTCTCCCAGATGGAGTCATAGAAATTGGCATCCAGCTTGTTCTTGAGTCCATCTGTTTTAACCTCGCAGGTCACCACTGCGGCATCTCTAACCTTGGCGGCGGCAGCCTTCTGCCCGTCACCGGCGGCTGAAAGGGCCATTTTGGCCATCAGTTCCCTGCCCTTTTCGCTGACCGCTTCCACCAGGTATTCATCACCGATGTCGGTGAGCATAACATCCAGCCCTTTACTGTCAAAGGGGCCGCCTCCCATGGAGGTGCAGAAGCAGGTGGGGGCGGGATAGCAGCAGGCCATTCCCACCAACAGTGTGTTGGCCCTTCTGTTCATATAGTACGGGTCTTCGTATTTATCATTTTTAAAAACACTGTCCAGCAGAAGAAGGCTTTGGGCATCGCAGGGGCGAAGGCCGAAAACCACCTTCTTTTTACTGTCGATACACTCCTCCATTTGGGCTCCACTATAGCTGAAAAGCTTCTCAGACTGAGGGAAAAGGATACCCTTGGGAGGGATTTTACTGTTCAGAAATCCGAAATATGCCTCAGTGCCTTTGCAAATCTGCTTATACAGGGAGTACGTTCCCTCCTTGACGGGGGCGTACACCTCGTACTCGGCAATCAATTTGTCCAGCAGTCCGGGCAGAGCGTTTTTTGCTATTATCATCCTTTTCACCTCACTCCTTCACCAGGAAAGGTTGTGGGTCGTCAGCCTTGAACTCGGCCAGCGCCGGTTTTTCATCCGGGTTGACGCCGGTCTCGTAGCCGAACAACTCCTTGACTTCCTTGACCATTTTCCGGGTCATGCCGCGCAGGTTGATGCCCATGGGGCAGGCCCTGTCACAGGCCCCGCAGTCGGCGCAGCGACCGGCGCTGTGGAACACCCTGCCGGCCTGGAACATAATGTTATCATCGGTGCCGGTGGATTTATTTACCCACACAGGGGCGGAACAGTCTACGAAGCACTCGGTGCAGTAGCACATTGGGCAGGCATTGCGGCAGGCGTAGCACCTTATGCACTTGGAAAATTCGGCGGCCAGCGCAGCCCTGCGCTCTGCCGGGGAAAGGGCCTCAAAGGCGGCCACATCGGCAAAGCTGTCCTCGGGCTTGGCGGGCGCCGGTTCCCCTATCATCATGTCGTAGATTACCGGGTTCCCGTAGCGGCAGACCTTGCAGGTATCGTGCAGCAGGTCGTCCAGCTTAACTTCCATGGTCACCCCTATGGCCTTCAATACCAGGGTGTCGCCCTTTTCTTCCACAGCAATGAGGTCCTTACCCTCCAGGGCGGCCTCCACCTTGGCCCGGTCCACCATGCCGGAGCAGGGCACACCGATTATAAAAAGGTTATTACGGTCAATCTGGTTTTCATTAATCAGGGCCGCTATGGAGCGCGCGTCGCAGCCCTTGGCCACTACGGCCACCCTGTCCTGGCGTTTCCTCAGGTAGTTGGCCAGGTTGTTTTCGCAAGAGCAGTCCCAGGTCAGCTTGGCAGCATCCTCTGGCTTACGGATAAAGCACGGTGTGCTGCGAAGAGGCAGGCTGCCCTTAGAGAATCCCACCACCAGGTCAACCTTTTTTTCTTCAAGTAACATCCTGGCAGCGTCCTGAATCGCTGAAGCTAGCTTTTGCATCCGCAACAACACCCCGCTTCCTGGCTGGGCACTATCCCTTTATTGGGACCCAGTTTCTTTACCTTCTCGGTAACTTCTTTGACCAGTTCACCGAACCGGCCACCCTCGGCGGCGGAAACCCAGGCAAAGTTGACCCTGCCCTCGTCCACTCCGATGTATTCCATCAGGCTCTTTAACAGGGCAAATTTTCTTCTGGCTACAAGGTTGCCACTAACATAGTGGCAGTCACCGGGATGTCACCCGGAGGTAAGCACGCCGTCCGCCCCGTTCTTAATGGCCGACATAATAAACAGAGGGTTTATCCGGCCGGAGCAGGGTATGCGTATTACGCGAATATTGGGGGGGTACTGAATCCGGCCTACACCGGCCAGGTCGGCCCCCGCATAGCTGCACCAGTTACACAGAAAAGCTACTATTTTTGGTTCCCATTCCATTTACCTATCCCTCCCCCTGTCGCTAAAGCGCGTTTATCATGGCCATTATTTGTTCGTTAGTGCAGCCCTTGATGTTCAAGGCCCCGCAGCGGCAGGAAGAGGCGCAGGCCCCGCAGCCCTTGCAGAGGGCCTCGTTGACCACGGCCACCTTCTCGGCGGGATCGACCGCCACCGCCTTGGCCGGGCATACCGACTCACAGACACCGCAGCCGGCGCACTTCTTCTTGTTAACAATAGCGCATTTGCCTTCCACATCAATGGATTCCTTGGCCAGTACCGTGCAGGCCCTGGAGACCGCAGCCTTGGCCTGGGAAATGTTTTCCTCCAGGTTCTTGGGCCCGTGAGCCAGACCGCACATAAACACGCCGTCAGTTCCAAAGTCTACCGGACGAAGCTTTAAGTGAGCCTCAAGGAAGAAGCCCTCCTGATTCAAAGGAACCTTGAAGAACTGTGACAGCCTGCTGTTGTCAGGCGGAACAATGGCTGCAGCGAGGCCAACCACATCGGCGTCGATTACCACAGGCACACCCAGCACATGGTCTTTAACGGTTACCTTTACCTTGTCGCCGGCAGCCTCAACTACGGGCTTGCTGTCAACAGAGTAACGTATAAAGATAACTCCCTTACGTCTTGCCTCGGTGTACATGTCTTCATAGAACCCGTAAGTGCGAATGTCTCTATAGAGAATGAACACATTGGCATCGGGATTGGCTTCCTTGAGTTTAAGCGCCTGCTTTATTGACTTGGTGCAGCATATCCGGCTGCAGTAGGGGCGTTCGGGATCCCTTGACCCGACGCACTGGATGAACACGATGTTCTTGGCGCCGGCCAGTTTTCCGTCTGCCAAATCGGTTTCGAGTTCAAGAAGAGTCTTGACCCTGTCATTCTGCCCGTACAGGTATTCAGCCGGCTGATACTCATTGCCGCCGGTGGCGATAATGGCTACACCGTGCTGTATTTCTTCACCGTTTGACAGTTTGGTGACAAAGTTGCCCACAAATCCGTGGACTTCAGCTATCTCAACGCCGGTATATACTTTAATCAGCTGACTGCTGTTTATTTTTGAAGCCAGTTCAGCCAGGTACGCCTGCACATCTTCGCCCTTCATTCCGTAGCGGATGCGTTTGGCAATTCCGCCAAGACTGTCGGACTTCTCAACCAGGTTTACCTTGTAGCCCTGGGACGCAGCATTCAAAGCTGCATTCATCCCGGCCACGCCGCCGCCGATAACCAGCACGTCGTGGCTCATGCCCAGGCTAACGCCCTGAACAGGTTCCAGCAGGGCCGCTTTGTAAACAGCCATTTTCACCAGGTCCTTGGCCTTTTCGGTGGCCTTTTCAGGCTCTTTCTGGTGTACCCAGGAGCATTGGTCCCTGATGTTGGCCATTTCAAACAGATTGGGGTTAAGTCCTGCCTCCTTCAGAGTATCCTGGAACATAGGCTCGTGGGTTCTGGGGCTGCAGGAGGCAACCACTATCCTGTTTAGACCGTATTTTTCTATAGCTTCCTTAATTTGCTCGCCTGTATCCTGGGAGCAGGCATACAGCTTTTCATCGGCAAAAGCAACTCCCGGCAGTGTCCTGGCATATTCCACCACATCGGGAACCTTCACCACGCTGCCAATGTTGATTCCACAGTGACAGATAAACACTCCGGTACGGATAATATCCCCGGCCACATCTTTTTCTGCGGGGTATTCCTTTTTCTTTACCAGCGTTCCCCTGGCATCCGACAGAATAACTGACGAGTCAGCCGCCGCCGCGCTGGCCTGCATGACTGTTTCAGGAATGTCTCTGGGGCCGCTGAAGGCTCCGGCCACATATACACCGGGTCTGTTTGTGCCCACTCCGGTTAGGCTGGGAGGCTCGGCAAAGTTGAATTTATTCAGCTCAACACCAAGTTTGCCTGCCAGTTCAATCATTTCTCCGGAGGGTTCCAATCCTATTGAAAGAACCACCATATCGAATTCTTCATTGGTGATGGTCCCGTCCTCGTTTGAATAACGGATTATAATGTTTCCGCTTCCGTCGGTGGCCTCTGTCACCTCATATACCCTGGACCGGATAAAACGGACACCCTGTTCGTTCCTGGCGCGGTCATAGTATTTTTCAAATTCCTTGCCGTAGGTCCTCATGTCCATGAAGAAAATGGCGGTATCCAGTTCATATGGAGTGTGCTCCTTGGCAATGACCGCCTCTTTTATTGCGTACATGCAGCAAACCGATGAGCAGTAGCCGTTTTCAATCTTACAGTTTCTTGAGCCGACACACTGTATCCAGGCAACTTTTTTAGGCTCCTTATGATCAGAGGGTCTTATAAGGTGTCCTCCAAACGGGCCGGATGCACTCAATAAGCGCTCGAACTCAAGGCTTGTTACTACGTTGGCTAATTTTCCATAGCCATAGTAGGAAAGCTCTTTCGCCTGAAAGGCTTCGAAGCCGGGAACAAGGATAACCGATCCAATCTGGACATCAACGGTATCATCCTGCATAGTATGGTCGATTGCTCCGGCCTGACAGGCCTCGAGGCATTTTCCGCAGGCTTTTGGCTTTTTAATCTTCAGGCATTTTTGTTTATCTATGGCATAAGCGTTGGGATATGCCTGGGCATAAAGCTTGTAAATAGCTTTCCTTTTATCCAGGCCCTGGTTGAAGGCATCGTCTACCTTAACCGGACAGCTCTCAGTGCAGGATCCGCAGCCGGTACATTTTTCCGGGTCTACAAAGCGCGCCTTCTTAAGGATGGTTGCCTTGAAATTGCCCGGCTCACCCTGCAGGTCAACCAGCTCTGAACAGGTCATCACGTTTATATTCAGGTGACGCCCGCATTCAACAAGCTTCGGTGACAGGATGCACATGGAGCAGTCATTGGTGGGGAAGGTTTTGTCCAGCATGGGCATGGTCCCGCCAATGGCAGGGCTCTTTTCCACCAGATAGACATAGTAGCCGGATTCGGCCAGATCCAGGGATGCCTGGATACCCGCGATACCGGCGCCCAATACCATTACGGCCCCGACTTTATCGGGCTTTGTTGTCATCTTTGCATCACATCCGTCCTCCTAGTTTCGGCGACCGGTGATATACACCATCAAGCCGCTTAAGAGATTAACCCATTTTACGGGTTAATTCCAACTATAAAAATATTAGATAACCAATCCTCACCCTGAGATTTTACATAAACTCTTACTTTAAACATAAATATCCCGTATTCATTTTTTAATCAAATAGACAGCTATTCGGCCAGGAAGTCATTTCTGTTGCCTTTTACCCGGGCTGCTTGCGAAGTCTCCCTCCCTCACCTCCAATGCAAAATTCTTTTATTATCAGTGTTGCAAATATACTCCCGGCAAACCTGACCGCCCAGGGATGGCCTAAAATCACTGCTCAAACATAAAAAAACCGACCGTCATCCTTTCCATAAAAGGCGGGACGGCACTTGCCTTTTTCCTGGACTATTTTTTTACTAAAATCATCAGGCTTTCCGTGATTTTTTAAACTGCTTCATCTGCTGTACTACCATGCCGGGAACTACAGACACCTTGTCCCTAGTATAATATTTCTCACTTTTGCTGTCAATTCCTTTAAAAATGAGGATTGACCGGCAAAAACCAAGCTTCTTTTTACTTATTCTGCTATTAAAAAAGAGGGTGTTAACACTATAAAAATACTTACAACAAGCCATAAAAACAGTCTAAAACCAAATTAATAAACATTTCCAGGCATCTTAGCAATGGGCGGCAGTATATCTGCCGCCCTTTTTTTATATAACCTGTTAGTTTCCCGGTTATAGTCTTATCTCTGTCTGAAGGTCTTCAGGAAGGAATCGCAGTAAATGTCCTTATTCAAAAGAACATTGGCAGCTGCCACTGCATCCACCAGCTCGGAATCATCTACGTCTGCTATAGCAGAGTCCAGACCTACAGCCATGCTCATAATAAGGAAGGTTCTGTTGATCAGGTGGCGGTTGGTGCAGCGCTGGGAGGCATTGGAAAGGCCCATGGTGGTACGCACTCCGGGAGCCAGGGCTTTAATCTGGCGGATAGCCTCAAGAACCTCGATGCCATGCTCCTGGGCAACATTACAGGGCAGCATCAGGGGGTCAATATAAAGATCTTCCATGGGGATCCCGTGGGCATCAGCGTTAACCACCAATTCCATGGCCAGGGCTGCGCGGTCGGAGGCGCTCTTGGGCACTCCGGACTCATTCATGGCCAGGCCTATTATGGCGGCGTTATACTTGGCGGCCATGGGCAGGAAAAGGTCCATCTTCCACTGGTCGGCATGGGTTGAGTTGATCATTACCTTGCCGTGCTTGTTGGCGGCGCAGCCGGCCTCGATGGCATCGGGGTTGGTGGAGTCAACGCAGCAGGGCAGGGCGGCCGCTTCATTGCATATGTTAACCAGCCACTCCATTATAGCGGGCTGATCCTTGGCTTCCACGGTGGGACCGGTGTTTACGTCCAGATAGTGCGCGCCGGACTCCATCTGGCGCTTTGCCCAGTGCCTGATGGGCTCGGGATTTTTATTCAGAATACCCTCGCGGATATCCTTGAACATGCCGTTAATCCTTTCGCCGATAAGGATCATGTAAATACCTCCTTTGTATTCCTCTTGGGTAGGAATTCAGAATCCAGAATTCAGAAGTCAGAATGTGCATGAGCTATATTACGTTTTTGTTTTTATTCTGGATTCTGTATTCTGACTTCTGTATTCTGACCAGTTATACTTTCAGTATAAGCCTAGTATTTTACCGGCTCCATCATTTTGGCCACATGTGCATTGAATTGTTTTAACGAATCAGGGTGACGCATTACAAAAATGGCTCCGCTAGCCTGGGCAAAGGTGGTGGAGGTCATTACCTCCCACAGGATGGCCCGGCGGGCCTGGTCGCCCCATTCAGGAGTTTCATCCCTGGAAGCTTTGGCCTCCTTGGCTTTCCAGGCTTCCTGTCCAACAAAGCAGATAACCGGCATGGCCAGCATTTTGTCGCCGGTCAGCGCTCCAAGGCGGGAACGCTCCATGATTGAGTAGGCGTATTCAATACCATAGCCCAGAGCACCCACCAGGGGGTCAATGGCTATTCTGTTGCCGGCCAGTCCCATTTCTGTAATGAGAATGTTCAGCTGTTTGGCCAGGTTGATGTCCAGCGGGCTGGAAGCTATTATGGAATGTCCGCTTACCATGCAGGCAGCAGTAATTGTTTTGTAGTTATTGGGCGTGGCGCAGCCTAAAAGAGCAACCTTTCCGGCCAGAGCCTCGCCAACTGCCGGCATTATTTCGGCATCCTTTTCCTCAACGCCGCAGCCGATTACTATCATGGGCACATTGATTGCGTCCGCCACTGCCTTGGCAGTCTTGGCGCAGTCTTCAGGGCTGGCGTTTTTATTATCGGGGTGGGCGCTGGAAAGCCTCAGGCATACCAGGTCCGCTCCGTACTCTACACACTTCTTGGCCCAGGCCACTGGATCTCCCAGCACTCCGGCAAAGGCATCCTTTAATATATCAGGCCAATCGGCAGGCTCCATATCACATACTTCTAACGCTACAACCGGGCGATTGGGCATGTCACCTTCAAAAAACAGGAAGGGCAGTGTGCCGTCTCCACCGACTTTTATAGCATTGGGCTCTGCACCCAGGACCAGTTCGTTGACCTTGCTGGTCCATCTTTCCTTAGCTATCGTTACAGCCATTACTCCCGCTCCTTTCAGTATTTTAGCTTAAATTTACTCAGATGATGCCGGCCTTTTTCGCAATCTGGCTTACAGCCGCCACCACCGGGGAATTCTCAGGTAATGTGGCCAGGGGCTTGCTCCGCAGGTCATAATCCCTGACCTGATCGTCAAGGGGAATCGCTCCCACCAACTCCAGGCCGGTGCGATCGATTTCCTCTTTTAAAGCATCTATGGTTCCCTCAGTAACTTTGCTTACCACAAGATACATTTTTTTAATATCCAGTCCCAGTGAATCAACCAATTCCTTTACTCTTCCGGCCGACCTTATACCCCTGGCGCTGGAGTCGCTGCTAACCAGGAGCACATCCACGTTCTGGGTGGTCCTGCGGCTTAAGTGCTCCATCCCGGCTTCATTATCCATTACCACATAGGGATAATTCTTGCTCAGATCCTGCATGAATCCCCGCACCAGGTTATTGGCGTAGCAGTAGCACCCTGCCCCTTCCGGACCGCCCATCACCAGCAGGTCTACATCGTCCCCCTCAGCCAATGACTGATGGACCTTGTACGCGACAAACTGGTCCTTGGTCATACCGGCCGGCAACGGCTCAATGTTCCTGTTAATGCGGTTTAAAAGTTCAGAAATGGTTTCCTCCACCTCTATGCCCAAAGCCTCGTGTAAATTGGCATTGGCATCCGCGTCCACTGCCAGAACGGGACCCTTGCCGGCTTTATTAATCTGCCCGATCAGGAGAGCTGCCAGAGTTGTTTTTCCGGTGCCTCCCTTTCCTGCAATAGCCACTGTAAAAGCCATTTTACACACCCCTTCGAAAAATATTACTTCATATAAAGCGATAACGGTGCTGCAATTACCGTGGGCAATGGCTAAAGCCGTACATCACCGCGACTGGTTTAATTATTGCCCGATACCCGTTCCGTCATGCCCCGGCCATAAGGGGCTTTAAAAACCAGCTATTACAGCCAGCGCTGCTTCAGGAACGAGGCAATACCGGCAGACTCACGCGGCCCTACCAGCACTTCCCAGCTGGAAAGTTCCTGCAGCTTGCCGCTCAACACTGCCACGCCGCCGGGGATGATTGCCTTGCGGTGTTTTACCTTATCGGCAATTCCCGAGGTTTGCAGCAATTCAGTGATTTTTTCCGGTGTAAACTTGCCGGCGGCCCAACCTGTCATAACCGAGATGCCGTCTGTGTCCACCGGCAGTATATAGCCGGGAACCCTTGAAGACTCGACATCGCCCGCTACGCAGAAGTAGGTAAGAGAGAAGTTGGTGGTGATATATACAGGCGAATTTTCGTCCACATTGCCGATTTCATATATTTTGGACTCCACGGCAATGGGTTTTTGCGGGTCGGTGTATACATTCAGACGCAGGGTGATCAGCGGCAGTACATCCGCAGGATCTGCACTGTCAATTACCACTATGGCAGCATACTTGGCGATATATACTCCGGCGTCAACCACTGCCTGGAAGGTATCCTTGTTGTCAGCAACGGCAATGGCGGGATACCCGAAGGGACGGAATTTTTTGAGAGCCTGGCGGCGAAGCTGGGTCTGGTCGGCCAGAACCTTATTTACTTCCCTGGCGCCGGAATCAAGAATAATTTGCTTGTGGCCCATGCCTACCACTTTTTCCACCAGAGCGGCCAGCTCATTTAGGTCAGCTCCCTTTACAACCATGGGAACATCAAATTTCTTGACCAGATTAGTCATGGCCTCCAGGTTGGCGGCATTGGCTCCGCACACCAGGGGTTTCTTGGCGGCGGTGATTTCCAGCGCCTTCTCAATGGCGGCGGGATCTTCACTCATGAGAACCAGCGGGAAAACTGACTTGGCGTCAGCCGCTTTTACAGCCTCGACAAATTTGCCGGCATCGTTGGAGCAGTTGCCCACTGCCACCAGGTTCACCTTATGGGTTTGGCCCACCCGGTCAAATACCAGTTTATTGATCTGATCAACCTTGGCGGCTATTTCGTCTGCGCTCATGGTATCACATACCGACACGGCAATACCGGTCTTGTGTTCGAAGCGCTTGTCATGCCTGAAAAGAACAGTTTCATTACCCAGCTCGATAGCATTTTCACCCGTGCCTATTTTTACCAGGGCGATGGGGGGTGCCGAGGCTGAATCCAGCGCCTCTTTCGCTGCATCGCTTACGTGTGGGCACTGATCCAGACTGACTTTTCCACCGGCTAGCGCCATGGCGAAAGCCAGGCAGGTGGGCTGACCGCAGTCCTTGCAGTTGGTTTTGGGCAGTTGCTTAAAAATTTCTAAACCTGTTAAACCCATTCTCCATACTCCTTTCTCATCGGTTGTTTTCTTAATTGAAAAATGGTATCCGGAAGGCGCCCGGATATCAGCCGGGTGCCCTTCCGAATCATTCATCTGTTAATTTAATTTCCGATCGGGGACATTCCGATCGGGGACATTCCTGTCCCATAAAGGAATACCCAATCTTCAGCAGGTGTGTCCCCTTTCCGCTTTAGGTGTGTCCCCATTCCGCTAAAGCAGCGGGTCCATAGTCAGGGCAGGGTGTCCCTTCTCTTCCAGGTAGCCCATTATTTCATCGCCTGATGTTCCAATGCTCTCATCAGCTATCTTGTCCACGAAGTCCTTGCCCAGTCCGGCATTTTCAGCCGCTTCTTCCAGCAGGGGGCGAATCTCCTCCTTCAGAGCCTTGGGTATCCACACCAGGCGTCCCAGCCCGCCGTCGGCGGTCACGAACTTGCGGGATCCCATGTAGGACTTGCCGCAGCCCATGAATCCGGGCATCTGGGCGCCTGCTCCGATGGTGCCGGCCAGGGTGGAGAAGGTCATTCCGGAGGGGGTCATGCCGCCGTGCTCGCGGTTGACCACCATGAAGCCGTTGCACTCGGGCACCATGGCCAGTATGCACTCGAAGCAGCCGCAGGAGGTCATCGGGTATTCCATGATGGTGTAGAAGTTAACATTGGTGATGTTCCTTTGCGAGTTGTTGAAGCAGAACTCGTTGAAGGACTCCCACTGTCCCTTGACACCGTCTATTTCGCCCTGCTTGGGAATGGGCTGGTTCGCGCCGTGCGGGTTGATTTCAAAGGCCGCTTTGGCATCCAGCCAGCTGACCGCGCCGCACAGGCCGACCCGCTCGGGGGCCACCACGCAGACGTGGGTGGGGGCGAAGGACTGGCACAGGGTGCAGGAGTAGAAGGTATCCACTTTCTCGTCCTGCAGCTCCTTGAGGCGGTCG
>JAMCVT010000167.1 GCA_023475565.1 Actinomycetota bacterium | reverse complement strand
TCCCGCAAGTTCGTGACCGCCGACGGAGGCCTGGGCCGCCTGGTGTGGATACCCAAGGCTCTGAAGGAGGAGATTCGCCCCTTGCTGGAAGAAGCGGCTGAAAATGCCGGACTGGGCAAGGACTTCGTGGACAAGATTGCCGACGAGTCCATCGGCACCTCCGGCGATGAAATAATGGGCTACCTGGAAGAGAAGGGGCACCCGGCTCTAACTATGGACCCGCTGATTTAGCGGAATGGGGACACACCTCCCTGATATGATTGGCTCTGCAGGTCGGAGGAATGTCCCCGATTGGGAGAAAGGGGACACACCGAACAAGGAAAGGGGACACACCTGCTGAAGTTGGGGTGTTCCTTTGGGGACAGGAATGTCCCCGATTGGATGGCTGATCGGAGTTGACCCCGCCTGGGATATACCCGATAGGTAAGGCTCTGGGGTCGGTGGAATGTCCCCGATTGGATAGTGGGGATATAGATGCTGAATTCAGATATTTTGGGGCATCTGTCGGCTGATAGATGCCCCAAATTTAAAAGTGACCTGCACATGTGTTACAATATATTCAGATATTTTATTTATGCGGTGGTGAAGGGATCAATGAGCAAGAGCCACCTGTCTGAGATGAATGACATCATTCTCAATAGCATAACCGAGGGTGTTTTCACGGTTGACCGTGAGTGGCGCATTACTTCCTTCAACAATGCCGCAGAGCAGGTCATCGGCATTCCCCGGGCCGGGGCCATAGGCCGTTACTGCTGGGAAGTCTTCCGGGCCGACATCTGTAAAAACAACTGCGCCCTGCGGAAAACTATGGAGACGGGAAGCCCGATGATTAACAAGGCTGTAACAGTAATCAACTCCTCCGGCAAAAAGGTGCCCATAAGTATCTGTACCGGAATTTTGAAAGACGGCAATCAGCAAATAATCGGAGGAGTGGAAACATTTCGTGACTTAAGCCTGGTGGAAGAGCTGCGCAAGGAGATAAAGGGACGGTACACCTTTTCCGATATAATCAGCAAAAACCATCAAATGCAAGATATCTTTCAAATTCTGCCTGATGTTGCCGAAAGCGACAGTACCGTGCTTATTGAAGGGCCTACCGGATCAGGAAAGGAACTTCTGGCCAGGGCCATCCACAACCTGAGCCGGCGGCGGAACCATGCGCTGGTAGCCATTAACTGCGCAGCCCTACCGGATACACTCCTGGAGTCAGAGCTGTTCGGCTATGAGGCCGGCGCTTTTACCGACGCCAGAAAGAGCAAGCAGGGACGCTTTGCCCGGGCTGAGAACGGCACCATACTGCTCGATGAAATAGGAGACATTTCCCCGGCGCTGCAGGTAAAACTACTGCGCGTGCTGCAGGAAAAGGAGTACGAGCCCCTGGGGTCCACCTCTCCGGTCAGGTGCAATGTAAGAGTGCTGGCGGCCACCAACAAAAATCTGGCCCAGCTTGTAGATCAGGGTCTTTTCAGAAACGACCTGTACTATCGTATAAATGTGATCAAGCTCTCCCTGCCCCCGCTAAACAGCCGCAGGGAGGATATTCCGCTGCTGGTGGAAAGCTTCATTGAAAGGTTTAATACACTCAGGGAAAGAGCGATTGAAGGTATTTCAGGGGAAGCCCTGGAAGCCTTGATGAGGCACGATTTTCCCGGAAATGTCCGGGAGCTGGAAAATATTATTGAGCACGCCTTTGTGCTCTGCAAAAAAGGCCCTATACTAGACCGGCACCTGCCGGCCTACCTGCAGGAAAACAAAAATGCCGGTCATCTCTTAAGCGACCGGTGCTCCCTGCAGGAAATGGAAACCAAAATGATTCATGACGCCCTGGAGCGCAACAACTGGAATAAGGCCTCCGCCGCCAGAGAACTGGGCATAGATAAAACCACACTGTGGCGTAAGATTAAAAAGTTTAAAGAGGCCGGGCTGCTGCCCCCCCCAATCATTCCGGACTAACCTTCCAGCTGTCCCTTATCAGAAGACAGAATAGTGCATGAATTCCTCCCGGCGGGAGACCGGCTGCCGGCCGGGCTGCGCCTCACTGGCACACAGGCCGGCAGCTCACCCCCCAGCTATTAAATGATCGGCCAGCTTTAAATCAAATCATCCGACTGTTTTTTTAGTTCCACTGACACCATGCTCAGCTCGTTAATTGAAGAATTTATATACTGGACCGATACGGCCTGCTGCTGGGCGGCCTCGGTAACCTGATCAATAAAGTTTGTCAGCTCCATTATGGAATGTTTCATTTCTCCCAGTATCAGCAGTATGTCTTTGACCGACCGGCTGGTATCCTGGGACAGTTTTCGTATTTCCTTTGCCACCACGTTAAAGCCCCGCCCGGCATCACCAACCCGGGCCGCCTCAATGGCGGCGTTTAAGCCCAGCATATGGGTCTGCTCTGAAATCTCCTGGATCATGGTAACGATCCCGTCGGTTTTTTTAATCTCTTCCTTGATACCCTGAGCATTGCTGTTCAAATTTTCCATGGTGGCGGTAAGCTCCTGCGATGTTGCAGAAAAATTGGCAACCGCCACGGCGATAGTGTTGATCTGGCTTTCCATATGCCCCGCCATGGCAGTGAGGCCTTCCTGCTGCTCCACCGGCGTGTTTATGACGAGACTGCCGATAACTTTTTTGTCAGCCGGATTTATGAGGGGATAGCCGGTTCCTATGTAAGGGATGCCGTATACTTCCTTACCTACTCTGGCTACCTCCCTGGCAGCAGAAAGCATGGACCGCCTGGCTATACTCCCATCCTTTACCGGATCTCCGGTATCCAGAGCGAGCTTTACCTTTCCGGGCCTGACATACAGGTAATTATCCAGGTCAGATATATAAAAGCCTATATCACCCCCTATAAGCCCCTTGATAAAAGGCGCCACTTCCAAGGCGCAGCTCAATAAATACGGCTTAATAGCTACCTTCATTGGAGCTTCATGCTCCTGTTTTCTTTCATCTGCCTGTTTCTTTTCTGTAGGCGGCGGGACATTATCTTTTATTATTTTGTTTTTCGAAAATTGCAAAAACGCCATCCACATTTCCCCCCTGATTTAATATTTTAATGTTTCAATAAAAAGATAAGAATTCCTTTTATTAGATATTTTTTTCTGAAATTTCAAACATATCCTCCAGCTAGCAGTCACCGGAAATTTAAAACCACCCGTCTGGGCCTTATTCCCAAATACGGGCGGTTTAATTTTTTAGCTGCAGCAATATAAGTAAAACCTACTTAATCAGCATCACCGGCCGGTCAGTCATATGAATAAGCTTCTGGCTTACGCTTCCCAGCACCATACCCTTGAGGCTGGTGAGCCCCCTTGTTCCCATGATTATAATATCAATGGCGTTTTTATTCACATAGAGGTTGATTACAGTTGACGGGTCACCTTTTTCTATTACGGTCTTAACGGGAATATTTTTTTCGTCAAAAATTTTCTTTGCCTTACCAAGGGTGGATTTACCCGATTCAACCAATGAATTAATAAACTTATCCTTTACATCCAGAGACGCCTCGAAAAGATCCAGGTTTAACGTGTTCACCACAGTCAGAATAGTGACCTCGATGGCAGGGTCTTTCAAGACCATTTCCGCAGCATAGTTGACCGCTTTTACCGCTGATTCAGAACCGTCAAAGGCTACCAGTACTTTTGACATTATATTTCAGCTCCCTTCCATTGAATAAAATTTTTATATGTACATGCTATCATAATGTACCATCTTTCACAATCTATATTTCAAAAAATTTGTTCCATATGGAACAAATTAAGCCTGCCCCGGCTTTTTTATCCTGTATCCTCCACCGCCCCTGGGTGAGAATATCTGAACCTCGTCGCCGTCCAACAGTTTCGTCCGGAAGCCCTTTAGATTCTGGATGCTGCGCCGCCACCCTGCGGGCGGCTGTGGCCTTGACGCTATCTTCTGAATATGATGTTCAGCGCCACCGTCAGCACAATGCTTAGAATTATGGAGGTGGCCAGGGGAAAGTAGAGCTGAAATTTCCCTTCTGAATGAAAATGTCTCCGGGCAGGCGGCCCAGGCTGAAAAGCTTTCCGGCCGCCATCATGATAAGCCCGAGGGCCGCCAGGAAAAGTCCCCCCAACAGCACCATCTTTCCCAGTGAATTGAAAGGGCCCGCCAATGTCAACTCCCCCTGTTCTTTTTACGGCAATATCTTTCCTTCTCGCTGTATATGCAGCCGCAGTATTTCTGCCTGTACATCTCCAGTTCCCTGGACCGCTCCACCGCCCCCCGGTAACCGGGGCGGAAGTCCCGGTAATGGAAGCTTACACCGGTTTCTGCGGCCACCGCCTCCCCTATTTCCCGGATCTGATCGTGCTTCTGATAGGGGCTTACCAGAAGAGTGCTGGAAAAAGAGTCAAAGCCCTCCCGGGCGGCCACCTCGGCGGTGCGCCCAAGTCTCATGGCGTAGCAAAAGGAGCACCTGTCCGACTCCCTGTTCACCACACCCCTAATAAACTCTTCCAGCAGGTAGTCATCATCAAACATTACCGGCAGTTCTATGCTCCGGGCGTATGAGGCCAGGGTTTCCCTCCTGGCCCTCCATTCGGTGTAGGGATGGATATTGGGGTTGAAAAAATATCCCGTCACATCGGCCTCCCCCTTCAATACATCCACCGGATATATGGAACAGGGACCGCAGCAGGTATGAAGAAGAAGTTTCATATTTTATACCGGCCAGGCGGCCGGTCATCACCTCTCAGTCCTGAGCCTCCGGCGGGAAAAAACACCTACTCCAGCGAAAGAGTCCCCTGTTCCCCGGCCTTCTTATCCTCGCAGTCTATCCCCAGGTGCCGGTAGGACACCGGGGTGGCCACCCTTCCCCGGGGTGTCCGTGCCAAAAGCCCCCTCTGCATCAGGTAGGGCTCATACACATCCTCCACCGTGTCGGCCTCCTCGCCCACTGCTGCAGCCACGGTATCCAGGCCCACCGGGCCCCCGCCGAATTTCTCTACTATTATGCGCAGTATGCGCCGGTCTATCTCATCCAGCCCAAGGGGGTCCACCTCAAAAAATTCCAGGGCCTCAACGGCCACATTATGGTCTATCAATCCCCCATGCCTTACCTGGGCATAATCCCTCACCCTTTTTAGCAGCCGGTTGGCCACCCTGGGGGTGCCCCTGGCCCTTTTGCCTATCTCGACGGCCCCCTCCCGGTCAATACCGACATTTAGAATGGCGGCGGCCCTGGTTATAATGGACACCAGATCCTCCACCCCATAATAGTCCAGCCTGCTGATTACCCCGAAGCGGTCCCGGAGGGGGGAGGTGATCATACCGGCCCTGGTGGTGGCCCCTATTATTGTAAACCTTGGCAGCTCAAGCCTGATGGACCTGGCCCCGGGCCCCTTGCCTATAATTATGTCAATGGCCGAGTCCTCCATGGCCGGGTACAGTATCTCTTCCACCGGCCTGCTCAGCCTGTGCACCTCATCTATAAAAAGAACATCACCGGCCACCAGGTTGGTCAGTATGGCCGCCAGGTCACCGGGCCTTTCAATGGCCGGGCCGGAAGTAACCCTTATGTTCACCCCCATCTCATTGGCTATTATATTGGCCAGGGTAGTCTTACCCAGACCCGGGGGACCGAATAGAAGAACGTGGTCCAGGGTCTCGCCCCTTTCCCGGGCGGCCTTAATAAAAATATCAATGGTTTCCCGGACCTTTTTCTGGCCTATGTATTCCGAAAGCCTGCGGGGTCTCAGGCTGCCCTCTATTTCAGTGTCCTCAGCCCCGGCCGCCGGGGATATTATCCTCTGATCGGGGTTTATAACCATTTCGCAACCGTCCCTTTATATGTAATAAACTACCTGGCCAGGCGCCTGAGGGCCAGCCGGACCAATTCCTCAACGGGCGCCCCGGGCCCGGCATCTCTGCCCGCCCCTTCAACGGCCGCCGCAGCCTGGGCCATTCCGTATCCCAGCGCCACCAGGGCCTCCACGGCATCCGACGGCGCCGGCCCGCCGCGTTCCGGGGCGGACGACATAACAGCCGGGTATTCCTCTATCCTGAATTTATCCTTCAACTCCAGTATAATTCTCTGGGCGCTTTTTTTACCTATTCCCGGCGCCCTGGTAAGCAGTCCCACATTTTCTTCCTTTACGGCCAGCACAAGATTGCGGGGGGCAATCACCGAAAGAAGGCTAAGGGCACCCCGGGGACCTATGCCGCTGACATTGAGCAGGAGGCTGAAAATATCCAGGGCCTCCACCGTGTCAAATCCGTACAGGCTTATCCCGTCCTCCCTAACCGACATAAAGGTGTGCAGCAGCACCTCCTCGCCGGGAGAGGGAAGAAGGGACAGAAGGGACATGGGCACCTGGACGGAATATCCCACCCCTTTCACCTCCACTATGGCAGCATCTCCCCTTATCGAATGAAGTCTTCCCCTCAGAAAAGCAATCATCTCCGCAAAGCCTCCGCTCCGGTCCACCTGAAGGCATGGCAGGCCGCCACCGCCAGGGCGTCCGCCACATCATCGGGGCTGGGAATTTCCTTAAGGTTAAAAAGTGCCCTTACCATAAACTGGACCTGCTGCTTGGCCGCCCTTCCGTTCCCCGCCACTGCCTGCTTTACCTGCAGCGGGGTGTATTCGTACACCTCAATCCCCGACTGCACGGCGGCCAGCATGGCCACCCCCCTGGCATGCCCCACCGCCAGAGCGGTTTTAACATTTTTATTGAAAAAAAGTTCCTCTATGGCAAAATGGTCCGGGCTGTATTTTTTTATAATTTCGGTGAGCCTGCCGTGCAGAATACCAAGGCGAACGGCCAGTTCCATTTTTGAGCCGGTCCTTACGCACCCGTATTCATATACGGTAAAGCTGCCGCCCTTAAAGCCGATCACCCCGTAGCCGGTGATGGCGGTGCCGGGATCAATGCCAAGAATAATCAAGTCACATACCCACTTCGTTAATCATTTGAATAAAAAATTCTTGGCCTGCCCGAAATATCCTTCTTTTTAGAAGGGGCTGCCGCCCCTCAGGACTATCGGTCCTTCACCCCGCAATTAAGGGGGGACTCCCCCCTTCTTAACCCCCCGGTATAAAAAATTATCGGCAAGGCGTAATTTTTTATACTAATGGGGCTGTCGCCCCGTTTCCTGTCTCCTGGCCCCTAAAACCAGCCCTCCAGCTCACTCCACCGTCTCGTCAAGATTTTCCAGCACGCTGTTGAGGAAATTTTCATCGGCAAATTCCAGGTCACTCCTCAAAGAGTCCCTTTCCTCCGGAGAAAGGCTTTTGTATTCCCCGGCCCTGATGAGCTTTTCCTGCAGGGGCTGGGGCAGCTGGTCAAGCCTTTTGTTTTCTTCCACCCGCAATAGCCTCTGGTCAAAGCCCAGGGGCCCCTGGTAAACGGCCAGCCTGTCCCTGTGCACGCCCAGGTGCCTGTAGCGGCTGTGCTCTCCGCAAAAGCCGTCCACACTCTTCCTCAGTATTACCAGCTTACCCCCCTCCACACCCAGGGACCAGCCTTCTTTTTCCGGATACCTCTGCCTTATCTGCCCGGCGTTTTTGCCCATCATGTCCCCCGGCGCCGGTCCCTGAAAGATTAGCTCCACGTCACCGCACAGGTAGCTGTTTTCTTCCCTCAGCACCGCCCCCGGAGCAACAGCCTCGGCCCGGCCCTGCCCGAAAACCGGGAGCACGGGCTTACCCAGCTTCCCGGCCAGGAACCCGGTCCCCATGAACACCGCTGCGGCAACAGCCGCGGTAATTATCGCGCCGGCCAGGAAAATACGCGCCACCCTCATAACTACACCCCGGAACTTTTTACCAATATTATTACCCTGTCCTTAATTATTATTCATAAAAGCCGCCTTGCAGGCGGCGGAATCCGAAAATCCAGGAGTCAGCATCCAAACATCCGGGCCGCCAGAAGCAGCCACCAAGGAGAATGAAAATTAGGTCCTTTTTAAGCCACAGAGGGCACAGAGATTTATTCAAGTATTCCTTTGGTGTGCATTGGAATGCTCACCAGTTTTTATGGAAATAAGCGAACAAGTTAAGGATCAGGCACCATTATCTCGGAAAAGAAATTTCAATCCTATAAACGAATAATTCTTGCAATCTTGAAGATTAATCTTACTTTTCTTTTTGGGGTCTGATATAATAGTAATGTCCTCATAAAGCGAAGAATGAGAGGTGACTACGATGGCCGTCAGTTATAAAAAATTATGGAAGATATTAATAGACAAAGATATGAAGAAGAAGGATTTGCAGGCGGCGGCAGGAGTCAGTTGGGCATCGGTTACGAAGCTGTCTAAGGGGGAAACCGTGAGTATGGACATCCTGATTAAGATTTGCAAGGTACTGGAATGCGATATCGGCGACATCATGGAACTGCTACCAGATGAGGATACGCCTCAGACATAAGTAAACTATTATAAAACGCGGGGGAAGATGCACATGGCAAAGGATAACAAAAATTTCTTTAAGACAAAAAATAGCTGGTCGGAGATTAAAGACCAGTTGCTTGGCTGTTATCTGACCCCGTATTTCCAGAAGGTGCTGATGACAGGTCAGCCTATCTTCTATGTGGATTGCTTTGCAGGCAAAGGCAAGTTTGACGATGGCAAAGATGGTTCACCTCGCATCGCTTTGCAAGTGCGTGACGGTTGTCTGAGCAGGACAACGCTGGGAAACGGTCGAGGCCAGATTGACACATGCTTCATTGACCTCAATTATGCGCAGGAATTAAGCGTGAATATTGCTGACTTCGATAACGCCAACGGGCGACCGAATGTTATTTCGGGAAAGTATGAGGACAAAATCGAAGGGTTGCTCTCCGGCAAACGCGGAGTCAACGTATTCTTATACATAGACCCGTATGGGATTAGGGCATTGGATTCCGGGCTGTTTGACAAGTTTGAAACTTACGGCTTTCGTACTCTGGAGATGTTGATCAACTTCAACTCATTTGGTTTCTTCCGCGACACCTGCCGAGTAATGAAGGTGGATTATCAAAACGATGAAGCGCTACAGGATTTGGACGACCTCGTGGAATATGAGCCGACCAAGGTAAGCGCAACTAAACAGTCTGAAGATTTGCTAACCCGCATTGCGGGTGGCGATTATTGGAAAGCTATCGTCACAAATTATAACGAAGGCAGAATAAACGGATTTCAAGCCGAGAAAAGGTTGTCTGCGGAGTATAAGCAGCGGCTTAGGCAGAGATACGGATATGTACTGGATATGCCTATTCGTTTGAAACCAGGACAGCGTCCGAAATATCGAATGATTCATGTTTGTGACCATGAGGACGGTTGTTTTCTCATGGCGCAGAATATGCAGAAGCGCAAAGACGAGTTGTTTATAAACGTGCAGCAGGAAGGGCAGCTATCGCTTATAGACGTTGTCCCAACGATGACTTCTACAGCGGAAAACGAGCTCGTTACAACAGACGAAATAAAGGCAAAACTGAAAGAGCATTTGGCGAGGTTTAGCGGTGATGTCCGAATCACAACGCTCTTGGCTACCTTCGTTAACGATTATGGGTTGTTGTGCCAGTTTAGAATGATTTACGACATCCTTGAAGAGATGAAAAGCTGTGGGATGATTGATATTGAAAGAACCCCCGCTGTTACCATAACGGGGAAACAGTCTGCGTTCTGGGAGGAAACCAAGGGCAAGCAAATCGTAATAAGGAGGATCAAGCCATGAAAACGGTAAAGGGGTACATAGAACGCAAGTCTATGCTCTACAAAACCGGCGTGGAATATGGCGATTACACCATGAACCATGTTCTCGGCTGTTCTCACGGCTGCAAGTACCCTTGTTACGCCTTTATGATGGCAAAACGCTTCGGGAAGGTGACTTCATACGAAGGCTGGCTGGAGCCGTATTTGGTTAGCAACACGCTGGAAATTCTCGACCGGGAAATCCCGCGCTTGAAATCGAAAATCAAGTCCGTACAGCTTTGCTTTACCACCGACCCTTTCATGTACGGGTATGACGAGATAAAGAAGATGAGCCTTGCCGCAATAAAGAAGTTGAATGACGCAGGCATCAAATGCACTGTCCTAACAAAGGGTCTACTTCCAGCTGAACTGGCTGACTATTCGAAGGACAATGAATACGGTATCACGCTCATTTCACTGAATGAGGCTTACCGTGAGCGGATTGAGCCGGGAGCGGCGTCCTATCAAGACCGCTTGGCGGCACTCAAAGCCTTGCACGACAGCGGTCGCAAGACGTGGGTAAGCGTTGAGCCGTACCCTACGCCTAACCTTATCGAGCAGGATTTGAACCAGATTCTGGGGATGATTGCCTTTACGGATAAAATCATCTTCGGGCGCACGAACTATAGCAAGGAAATAAGCGCGTACACGCCGCACCGCGCTTTCTACAATGAGCGGGCCGAACTGGTCATCGCTTTTTGCAAGGAGCGCAATATTCAGTCCCACATTAAGGATGGAACGTTGAGAGAAACAAAAAAGTGAGGTAATGAGTATGGCTCGGAAGAATGTCGTAAGATTGGATGAAATTAATATACCTACGCAAGTCGAGTTGCTTGATATATATATATATCCACTGGAAGGTGGGCTGTTGCAACCAGATTCGGCTGATATTCCATCTGAAGAGGAATCCAGCAATGATGCCCAGGCAGAAAGTGAGGATGTAGTACAAACTGTTGACCCGCGAAATTCACTGAATGATTTAACCGGGAAAGAATGGCTTCCAGAAACAAAAAGCTTCTTCTTTCAGAAGGGGCTTGGAGCGAAACATCCACACGCGCAAATAGAGAGGTTGCATCCTGCCCCGTATTCGTTTCAGGATATTGGGCGGCTTATCCTCTTTTTTACAAAGAAAGGAAATTCCGTATTAGACCCTTTCGGAGGAGTTGGTTCGACCGCTAAAGCCTGCGCCTTGAATGGTAGAATCTGTACCAGTATTGAATTATCACAGGAATGGCATGAGTTATCCATTAAACGGCTGGAAACAGAAGTATCGGAAGGCTCTTCATCCGAACACTCTTTTATTAATGCAGATTGCATTCCCACACTCAAGACCTTTGCCGATAACACATTCAACTTTATGGTCACCAGTCCACCTTATTGGGCAATTTTAAACAAAAAAGCAGACCACAAGGTCAAAAAGGGTCGCGTTGAACAAAATCTTGCGACAAATTATTCTTCCAGCGAGAAAGATCTCGGAAATATTGAGCGTTACGAGGATTTTCTTGAAACCTTGGTGCAAGATGTATTTAAAGAGTGTGGGCGCGTTATTAAGGAAAAGCGATATATGTGCCTGGTGGTATCTGATTTCCGAAACAAATCAGAATTCATAAGTTTTCATAGCGATTTGATTCAGCGGCTTTCGCACATAGATGTTGGCAACGGCTATGAATTGACCCTCCAAGGCGTAAAGATACTGGCTCAGAATCATAAAAGTCTGCTGCCATACGGGTATCCATTCGCCTACGTTGAGAACATACATCATCAGTACATCTTGATTTTCCGTAAAACCAAGAAGAAAGGTGCGGCCAAGTAGATGCAAGTGAATCGTGTTTATAATGCGGATAGTGACACCATGCTACGCGATATGCTTGCAGAGGGTATCAAATTCGATTTGATTCTCACCGACCCGCCATACAATCTGAATAAGGATTTTGGAAATTCAAGCGACAAACTTCCGCTTCCGAATTTTCTTGATGTGACAAGGGAGCGGATTGAAATTTGCCGTAATTTACTGACCCCAAACGGAAGTATTGTCTGGTTTGGCATCCATAGCTACATTGGATTCATCCAAGTGATTATGTACAATGCCGGGCTACACTACCGAAGAATGAATATCTGGCGGTATGAAAATGGATTCAGCCGAACCAAGACGTCGCCAGCCGCCCAGTATGAGCCGTTTCTTTGGTACTCAAAGTCTCCAAAAAAATGGACGTATAACGCTGACGATGTTCGCGTTCCGTATAAAAGCGCAGAAAGGCTGAAAAACCCTGTCTACTATACAGGGAAAAATGGAGAGAGAAAAGAATGGACACCTAATCCGAATGGTGCGCTACGCGGAGATATTTGGGAATACCCTACACTGGCTGGAAGTTTGTATAAAGAGGAGCGTACTGACCACCCAACACAAAAGCCTGTATCTCTGTTTATAGACTTGATACGAGCCTTTTGTCCTAAGAATGAACACGGTAAATATCACGGGCTCATTCTTGACCCATTCCATGGGTCTGGAACTATGGGGGTTTGTGCTGAGATGTTAAACCAGAAAGGTCATGATATTTCTTGGGTGGGAATTGAAATTGAGCAACGCTGGTGCGACATCGCACAGGCCAGGCTTGAACAAATAAAATAGAGCGCAAGTAACCAACACAAGCGAGACACCTTCCAATATGGAGGGATCTCTCTGCTATACGGAGGTAATTATGATACGATTTCCAAATCCAGGCTCCGACATTCCCTCATTCATTCGGATATTTCAGACGCTGTATACATATCTCAGCGACAAGTCCTGGTTTAATCTTGACGATATATCGGGAACGATGACGAGTATGAATTTGGCGGCTTCATCTGGTCACGTCGGTGAGCAGGCTTTAGCTTTGTCCACACGCGAAGATAGGAGCCGAGATCCTCTGTATAACCAGTCAAAGATGTATGCCGAGCTTTTCCGAACTCTCGGATGGATGGTTTCTGATGATCCCGATGCAGCACTGAAATTTCGATTTACGCTTCTCGGCGACCACGCCGCTGCAGCAGACGTTGACCCACGAGCAATCTTTGAAGAAAGCGTCCTTGGCATTAATTATCCGAACCGCATCTTAGCTATCAAGGGGACGGAAGCGTCACGTGTGTTTTCAGCAATTCTGAGAACTGCGTCCCGCTTGGAAGGCTATACCTGCCGTGATGAAATCATCCTTGGTGTACTCAACCGAGATGATATTGGCGATGATGCAATTGACAACATCGTGACCGCTGTTTGTAGCTTGCGTGGAAGCTCTGCTCGACTTACGAGAGCAATTTCGGATATGTCGGCGCAGATAGGCATTCAAATCAATACAATGCAGAACTACACGCGGTTTCCCCTTGCCGTCTTAACCTACTGCGGTTGGTTTGAAAAAGAAAGAACTAATCGGTTTTATCCTGGTGGCAGACCAGTCGTAATGTTCAAGATGACTTCTTACGGTCGGCAGCGAGCGGAAGAACTCGATCGTGCTGCCGATATTCGCTTGTCACAATATGAGTCGCAGCCGACAGAAAAGCAGAAGGCATTAATTCGATTAGGATTCTATTTCATGCTTCAGCGAGCGAATTTTGACATCTCGCCAGCAATCGCCCAAGTCGCTGCGGATCAAGGAGTCCTTCGCAAAGATATTTCCGATAGAGAAGTGATTTTTTCTCCTTACCAAACCATACGCCCAGAAATCGCCGATAATGCTTTAGGCAACACTCAGGCATTTCGTGATGGCGAAACTGACGAAAAAGTTGCTGAAATGCCGCAGGTATATAACGTACACGTGGCCGTACAGCAAGTCACAACTATACGGCTCAAACAAATTGCTTCCGAGGAAGCCTCCACAACAACGGGCAGCGAGATAGAAAGAAAAATCGCTATGCACATCAAACAGAAACTCTCTGATAGAGAGATTGCCCAGTCGCTTTTCCGAGAATACCGCACTGCTACAAAGGAGGTTTTCTATCCGCTGGTTGCTGATTTATTTACGATTTTGGGTTTTACGTGCCATGCGTCTCGTACAGGAATCAATTACGAGCGCTGGGACGCTATTGCTGTGGACGATGCCTATAGTATTCCGATTGAAATTAAGTCCCCCACAGAGGAACTTTTTATCTCTGTCAAGGCCGTGCGCCAGGCGCTTGAGAATAAGATTATCTTGCTTTCACGCAGGTCTTACGCAACCGACTGGGATACTGCAACTCTGGCTGTTGGGTATAATACGCCGAATGATCGTGCCGAAGTGTCGCGGTTGATTGCAGACATCAAGGCAACGTTTAATGTCAAAATCGGCATCATAGATTTTCTTTCGTTGCTAACAATCGCAACCGCTGCAGTCCGGGGAGACTGTGGAATTCATATCGGTGAAATACGTCAGATGGAGGGACTCATCAATGTCGAAAGTGTTTAAGCAGCAAACAAATCGAGATACCGTTGGTATTCGCCTGATAAATGACCCTGAACTGATTTGTCACAACCCTCAGCGGGAAAGCACATATGAGTTCAATGGGCATTCATGTGTCTCTTCATGTGTTGGCTGCATGAATCCGCTGTGCATGAGGTTTTCGCCGGACGAGTTGAAGCTATCAGATGAAAGGCTCAATGAATTTCCAGCGGATATCGATGATTCCGTGTGTCCGATGAATGCCATCCTCTGGGAACGCGGAGATTCGACACCGTCCGTCGTCTCTGAACGTTGTATCAACTGTGGCATCTGCGCACGGCGTTGCCCTATCGGTGCGATTTACTCTGACGGCAACTCGGCGGTTGTACACGCAGGAGAGAAGGAAGTGGAGTTTCGCCCTGCAACTCAAGACAACATAGAAACGCACAATAGGCAAATGCATGCGCTGTACGAATGTTGGCATACAGGTCAATATCTCGACGTCAGCGAAGCAAGCATAGATGTTCTCTATAAGAAACTTGGAGAGCAACAGACGGAAGCACAGTTTCCCAACCTCATCATCCGAAATCTATTTCTCGTGCTGGGAAACCAGTGCATCATACGGAGGCGCGGAGATGTTTACTTTCGTATTGATGCCATCATTGGAGATAACCCAGTTATCGGGATTGCTGAAGTGGAGTTTCATAAGGATTCTCTCGAATCACCCCGTGCGATTCTGGATGATATCGCCGTATTGTCAGCAAGATACGGCATCGACAAACAACAGATAAAACCGTTTATCGTTTCTTTGGAGTTTCCAAACATTCGTACAGAGTATTGGCGTGTGCTAAAGGATATACGAGATGTCTTGGGAATCCGAATACATTCCCTATCATTGGGCGCGCTTTGTATGCTCGCATGGAAATTTTTGAATGTCCCTATCGGTACTGTGGATTTCTATGCCGATGTGGATTCACCGAGTATAAAGGATGCGATAGAAGCAGTGTGCAATTCGAGAAAATTGCCAGATTTGAAAGCATACGCAGTACTTGAACCCAAAAAGTAGATTTAATATTGATAATAGATTAATGAAATATGCAGATTAGAAAAATCACAAGGGGACGGATCCTTTGTGTCTATGATGAAAATATGGCGGGAGTAACGAGCCGGGGTTCCATCAGCCCGCAATACGGTGGAAAACTTATAATTGCCAACAACGAATACGCTTTAGCTGCTTAATTGCAACTAACGTCTCACCCGCGCCGGGACCGTGGCCTAGGCTGGGGCGTCACTTAAACGGGCTTGCTGTGAGGCCAATTCTCTTAAGGCCTGGCGGGACTTCTATCGAGATAGCTCCCAAGGAGGGTGACTGCGGCCGCCAAGGGCGCGAAATTCAAATCACAGCGCAACGCTTTCGAGACACTCCTGTGGTCGTTCTTTCGGACGGTGGGTTCAACTCCCCCGCCTTCACCAAATATCAGCGTAAACCACCGCAAAGGTGGTTTACGTTTTATCCGGCACTTCCATACAGTTATCTTTTCTACCACAGAGATCACAG
>JAMCVT010000170.1 GCA_023475565.1 Actinomycetota bacterium | reverse complement strand
GCCTCTTGGCCCCCTGAAACACGGGTGCGAGGCTCCATGTCAAGGGCGGCCACGGCTGCTTTTTGATAATCTGTGAAAACCGAAGAAAATCGCAATTTGCCGTGTCTATTTTTCCGGGGGAAGCTCAAATTTAGGCATTCCTTCTTTTTAATCCTCCAGGATGACCGCTTTTAGCGCCCGTCTGAATTCCGGAATCCACCGTCTGCAAAGTGCCGACGCCCAAACGCCGCCCAAGGGGCGGCTTTTTGCACTTTATTCTGAATTCTGAATTCTGGGTTATGAATTCCAAGAAAATATATTGCCAGCATAAAAAAGGAGTGCTATCATTAAACCAAGTAAACTTTTTAAGTTTCATTAGTTTACCTAAGTTATTTAACTGACCAATGCATTGGGGGATCGGCAGATGAAAAAAAGAGTAGTGGCGCTTTTAATTTTATTGCTGACGGCGGCAGGGTCGTATTACGGCTATCAGCGCTACCGGGCCGGAGGTTCCGGGGACATCCAGGTGAGCGGAACCATTGAGGCCACTGAGGTCAACCTTACCGCCAGGCTCTCCGGCACGCTGGAGTTCGTATCGGTTAAGGCCGGAGACGAGGTCAAAAAGGGGCAGGTTGTATCAAGGCTTATCCGCAGCGACCTTATGGCCCAGAAAGAGCGTGACGCCCTGGGCGTTCAAAAAGCGGAGGCCCAGCTTGACGATCTGACAGCCGGCGCTAGAGAGCAGGAAATAACCGAGGTCCGGGCGGCGGTGAACACTGCCCGAACCAGTTACGAAAAGGCAAGCACTGACTATGACAGGGCAAAACAGCTTCTCCAGGGAGGGGCCATCTCCCAGGCTGATTTTGAGAAGGCTGAAACAAACCTGCAAACAGTCAAAAATCAGCTGGACTCGGCGAAAGCCCGGCTTGACCTGCTGGAGTCGGGAAACCGGCCGGACCAGATCAAGGCCGCCCGGATTGAGCTGGAGAGAAGCAGGACTGTTCTGCAGGCAGCCGAGTCCCTTCTCGATGATACCAATATCGCCAGCCCCCTGGACGGCACCGTGGTAACCAGGAATTTTGAGCCCGGGGAATTCGTGTCCACCGGGGCCGCCGTGGCAACCGTGGCCGACTTAAAAGACTTGTGGATAAAAGTATATATCTCCACCGACGACCTGCCCAAAATAAAGCTCGGTCAGGAAGTCAGCTTCACAGTCAGCGGTACCCCGGAGGTGTTTAAGGGGAGCATCCTGGAGATTGCCTCCAGGGGTGAATTCACACCCAAGATGATTCAGACGAAGCAGGAGCGGACAAATACCGTTTATGCTGTAAAGGTAAAAATAGACAACAGCAGCGGGATCTTCAAGCCCGGTATGCCGGCTGACGTAACCATCAGCAGGTAACATTGGGGGTGCGTTAAATGATAAGAGTATCGGGCCTTACTAAAAAATTCAAGGGTATTACCGCAGTGGACAGCGTCACCATGGAGGTTGCCAGGGGTGATATTTTCGGCCTGGTGGGGCCTGACGGGTCGGGGAAAACCACCCTTTTAAGGCTTATAGTCGGTATAATAACCCCCACCGCCGGAGCGGTTTCCATCTCAGGGGCGGGCGGCGGCGCAGGCAGCGGCGGAAAATACCCGGGATACATGCCCCAGCGCTTCAGCCTGTACGGGGACCTGACCGTTATGGAAAATATTAATTTCTTCGGGCGCCTGTACAATCTCAGCAGGAAGACCATAAGCCGGCGGGCTGACGAAATACTGGAGCTGACCAACCTCAGTTCCTTTAAAGCCCGCTTTGCAGATAACCTTTCCGGGGGGATGAAGCAGAAGCTCGCCCTTACCTGCGCGCTGCTGTCAAGGCCCGACCTGATTATACTGGATGAGCCCACCTTCGGAGTGGACCCCGAGTCCAGGAAGGATTTTTGGAAGATTCTCTATAGCCTTAACGGGGAGGGAATAACCATACTGGTGTCCACTGCCTACATGGATGAGGCCGAGCTTTGCCGGAAAGTGGCCTTCATGAGCGGGGGAAGGCTGGCGGCAGTAGATACCCCGGTCAATCTGAAAAGAAACTTTCCTTTTAAAATACTGGAATTAAAGGCCGGTCTGGGGGATCCGGAATCCCTGGCCGGCCTTCCCGGAATACTGGACGCTGATATGTTCGGTGACAGGTATCACATCAGGGTGGCCGACGCCGGGGCCGGCAGAAAGGTGCTGGAAGACTTCCTGGCGGCCAGGGCTGTTGATGATTTTACACTGAGGGAAGTGCCGGCATCCATTGAGGATATATTTGTGGCCCTTGCCGAAAGTGAGGCGGTTTGATTGGAATACGTGGTGACAACCAGTGATTTGACCAGAAAGTTCGGCAGTTTCACTGCTGTAAACAGCCTTAACATTAATATACGGCAGGGGGAAATATACGGTTTTCTGGGTCCTAACGGCTCCGGCAAGTCCACCACCATACGTATGCTGTGCGGGATACTGGAGCCCACCTCCGGGTCCGGAACCGTTCTGGGCTATGACCTGGCCCGGGACCCCGAAAAAATAAAGCAGAATATTGGCTACATGTCACAGAAATTCAGCCTGTACGAAGATCTAACCGTTTATGAGAACCTCAATTTCTACGCCGGTCTTTACAGCATACCCCGCCGGGAAAGGGATCAGCGCATAAAAGAGATGATCTCTATGACCCTTTTAAGCGGTAAGGAGAATGATCTGGCAGCCAACCTGGGCGGGGGGCTCAAACAGAGGCTGGCCCTTGGCTGCGCCATCATTTCCAGGCCGGCCATACTTTTTCTCGACGAGCCCACCAGCGGGGTAAGCCCCACCAGCCGCCGGCTTTTCTTCAAGATAATACAGAGCCTGGCCGGCCGTGGAACCACTGTAATGGTAACCACCCACTTTATGGACGAGGCCGAAAGGTGCCATAATATTGCCTTTATTTCAGAAGGTACCCTGATAGCCAACGACACTCCGGACAATCTAAAAAAAACCGCCATCAGGGGCTGTATGGTGGAAATGGAAATACCCGGTGCGCTGAACGGAATTCAGTATCTGGAGGGCCTCCCCTATGTCAGGGAGTGCTCGGTCCACGGATCAATGGTGCATGCGCTGCTGGACGCCTGCGAACACATTCCGGACCTGGAAAGGGCGGCCGGAGTCAGGGCGTCGGAAATAACTCCCTCACTGGAAGATGTATTTATAGCGCTGGCCAGGCTTAATAGAAGGCAGGTGAAACAATGAGCAGGCTTTTGGCTATGCTGCAGAAAGAATTTCTGCAGATGTTCAGAGACAGGCTGACCATAGGAATGATTTTCGCCCTTCCACTGGTGCAGCTTCTTCTCTTTGGCTACGCCATACAGACCGAGGTTAAGCACATTCCCACTGCGGTATTCGACCAGTCACTGTCCAGCGACAGCCGGGATCTGCTGGAGGCCTTCAAGGCCTCGGGCTACTTCGATGTAACCCGGGTGGCCGGCAGCTACCGGGAGGTAACTGAAATGATTGACAGCGGCCAGGTCAAGGTGGGGGTGGTGTTTCCTCCGGACTTCGCCGTCAGCCTGAGAAGGGGTGAAACGGCGCCGGTGCAGGTGCTGGTGGACGCCAGTGACAGCATGGTCTCCTCCTCGGCCATTGCCACCGCCAGCTCCATAGGGCTTTTGAAGTCCCAGAATATAATTGCCCAAAGGGTTGGCGTCACCAATCCCCCCTACGACATAAGGGTGCGCCCCTGGTACAACCCGGACGGGATTACCGCCTATTACATGGTCCCGGCCATACTGGGCATCATCGTCACCATGACCATGGTGATGATGACCGCCATAGCCATAGTCAGGGAAAGGGAAAGAGGCACCCTGGAGCAGCTCATCGTTACACCCATAAAATCTTACGAGCTGATGATAGGAAAGATAGTCCCCAACATAATACTTGGGTACGCCCAGATTACCGTGGCCCTCCTGGTGGGCAGCCTTGTATTCCATGTGCCCATCCGGGGCAGCATACTGGAGCTTTACCTGCTTACCCTGTTCTTCATCACGGCCTCCCTGGGCATTGGCATATTCATTTCCAACGTGGCCAAAAACCAGATGCAGGCCTTCCAGATGTCCTTCTTTGTACTGCTGCCCAGCATACTGCTGTCGGGATTCCTGTTCCCCAGGGAGGCCATGCCGGTAGTCATCCAGTATATAGGAAACATCATTCCTCTCACCTACTACCTGGTGATCATCAGGGGAATAGTACTAAAAGGCATTGGCTTCGGGTACCTTATGCCCCAGGTTGCCGCGCTGCTGGTGTTCTCCGTGGTGCTCCTGGCCGCCAGTATAATAAAGTTCAAGAAAACTATCGCCTGATTGCGGGGTAAATATATGGAAATGAGAGAGAGAATTCTGGAAGGCTTCAAAAAGCTTTCCCGCACCAAGGGTTTTCACGGGGCCACCGTGGATGAGCTGTCCTCCCGGACCGGGGTCAGCAAGAGAACCATTTACCGCTATTTCGGCAGCAAGGACGAACTGGTCGGTGCTGTGATGGACGAGATCATGACCCTGACGGAAAAAAAAGTCAACCAGAACATGGCCTCTGATAAAAAGCCGGTGGAAAAAGTAATGGACGCTATCAGGATAGTCTCCCAGAATACGGAAATTATTAGCCCGGTCATAATGAGAGATCTACAAAAGTATTACCCCCATATGTGGGAGAAGGTGGAAAACTTCCGCGCCCAAAAGGTGCAGCTTTTTATTGATATTCTGGTCACCGGTAACAAGGATGGCTATTTCAGGGAAATTGACCCCAAAATATTCACGGCCTCCCTGCTGGCCAGCATAAGAGCAGTTGTTAATCCCAGCTTCATACTGGAAAACAGCCTTACCCTGGAAAAGGCCATGTTCGGGCTGTTCAACATTTTTCTTTATGGTATAGTGGAGAGCGGCAAAGACAGATTATAGCCCCAAAGGACTGGTCATATCTCCAGGGCCGCCCTGTTTACTCTCCTTACTCCGGGTAATACTGACAGGTCTCCCACCAGCCGGAACATGGCGGAGTCCTTTTTCTTGGCCTCCACCATAACGTCCATGTCCCGGCTGTATTTGGCGGCGGTTTTTATGAACGCATAAACACCTTCCGCAGCCACATAATCATGGTGACTTCTTATGTCCGATCCGCTCCTGGGGCTGGATACATGCACCTTGGGACAGAGCCCGCTGCCGTCCCAGGAGGCCAGAAAGCCGGGCAAAATTTCCTCCAGGCCGCTCCCCTTTTCCCGGTTGCAGATAAAGTGGTGCACATCAAATACCACGGGCACTCCCAGCTTTCCCGACAGGTAAAGGGCATCCCCGGCAGTGAAGGTCCGGTCGTCGTTCTCCAGCACAATGCGTCCGGCCACCTGGCCGGGCACCTTCTCCCAGTTGCGGAGGAACAGTTCCAGCGACTTCCCCTTATCACCATAGCCCCCTCCAATGTGGGTGACCAGCCTGGCCTCACCGCCCAGGCCCATGGCGTCAAGAAGGCGGCAGTGATGGCGGTAGTCCTTTATCGAGGCCTTAAATACCTCCTCCCTGGGAGAGTTTATAAAGGTATAGTGGTCCGGGTGGAAGCTGACCCTCATGCCGCTTTCCCTGACTATATCACCTATTTGGCCCAACAGGTCCCTGACATCCTCCACGTAGTCCCAGCTCTCCAGCTCAGGGTGGGTGGCCAGAGGGATAATTTTTGACGAAAACCGGTAAACCATAACGTCATTGGCCCTGTTGTACCTTAGCAGCCTAATGGTGCTAAAAAGGTTTTCCCTGGCTGTTCTTTTAAGCTTGCTCAGGGCTGCTTCAGGGTCCCTCTCCCGGAGGCCGCTGAAGGTCTTAAAGGTTACAGTCCTTGACGGGGAGCAGTCGGCCAGCTCCATGGACATGGCCACATACCCGAATCTCAGCAGCATAGGACTTACTGACCCGCCAGGGTAAACTGCACCACTTCACTGTCGGTAAGCACCACCAGCCTTCCTTCTCTCACATCATAGACAGTGCTGTCATCAACAGGTATCACCAGATACCTGTCCAGATTCTCTTTTTCCCGGCCGCTATCTCCGTCAACAGCCGGACCGCTGACCATTAAAAATTTAGTATGGCGGTCATGCTTTTTTTGTATACGCCTGTCCACTTCCTCCCACCCGGCCAGATGAGCGTCTTCAAGCTTTATAGATACGGGGTTCATTGGAGTTGTCTTGGAAACAGTTACTTCCCTGCCGGTCCACCTGGCCCTCAGCCCGGAAATAAATTCTTCGCCGGAATTTTGTATCATCGATAGGCTCCCTGCCTTTCACTTTAAGAATTAGGAATTAGGAATTAGGAATTGGGTAACCTCAAAGCCATACCGATCGGGGACATTCCTGTCCCCCTGGAATACGCCAACTTCAGCAGGTGTGTCCCCATTCATTATTACGCCAACTTCAGCAGGTGTGTCCCCATTCATTATTACGCCAACTTCAGCAGGTGTGTCCCCATTCATTATTAGCTTCCCCCCGGGATACTATACCGGAGGAAAAGGCAGAATAAAAAAGGAGGTGATCTGTTATGTCGGCCGCTAAAAAGAAAAAGGATGACACCGAAAAATGTGAGGCCTGCGACGTGCTTGGCGACTACATGTGCGCAGGTGTGACAGCTGACCACCCCGGCCGGGCCCATGACAAAAGGAGGGATGAACCGGCAAAAAAGCCCTGACTCTAAAGGCTTACATAGCAAAGGCTGTTGACCACAATCCCTCAACAGCCTTTGCTTAAATACCCTGCATACTGACAGGGTATTGTTTATTTATTCGTTTTCCTGACCGTCATAACAGCGTCCAGTATCTTGTGGGCCACAGCCAGCTTATCCATTTCCGGCAGCGCTTCCACCCTGCCGCCGGCAAAAAAGAGCTTTACTATATTGGTGTCAGACCCGAAACCGGCCCCCGGGACGGTCACATCATTGGCCACCAGGAGGTCGAGATTTTTTCCGGATAGCTTTTCCCTGGCGTTTTTCTCCAGCTGGCTGGTTTCGGCCGCAAAACCCACCAGGGTTACCCCTTCTCTCTTTCCGGCCCCCAGTTCCGCCAGTATGTCCGGGTTTCTCACCAACTCCAGGGTCATCTTTTCCCCGGTCTTTTTAATCTTGTCGGCGGCCTGCCTCTCGCACCTGTAGTCAGCCACAGCCGCAGCCTTTATAACAATATCGGCCCCCGGGTAATACCTCATGACGGCACTGTGCATCTCCCGGGCGGTTTCCACCGGAACCGGCTCCACACCAGGCGGCTGGGGCAGTGCAGTGGGGGCCGAAACCAGAATCACCCGCGCTCCCCTGGAGGAGGCGGCCTCGGCCAGGGCGTAGCCCATTTTTCCCGAGCTGTGGTTGGATATATATCGCACCGGGTCTATAGGCTCCCTGGTACCTCCGGCAGTCACCACAACGGTCAGCCCCTTCATGTCTCCCGGAGACTGCAGAAGGACCGTTATGGCCCTCATTATGGCCCCGGTCCCGGCCAGCCTTCCCCTGCCGAAATGGCCGCAGGCCACCCGGCCTACCTCGGGCTCTACAAAATGATACCCGAATTCGGTAAGTTTCACTATATTCTCCTGTACGGCTTTGTTGGCGTACATGTGTACATTCATGGCGGGGCAGAGCAGCACCGGGCAGGTGGACGCCAGGAGCGTGGTGGTAAGCAGGTCGTCGGCTATACCGTGGGCCAGTTTACCAAGTATGTTGGCGGTGGCCGGGGCCACCACCAACAGATCGGCCTGTCCGGACAGGTCAATGTGAGGCATTTTAAGTCCCGGGGAAGAAACAAAAAGATCGGAATTTACAGTGTTTCCAGTCAGCGCCTCAAATGTAAGCGGTCTGACGAACTCCCCCGCCGATCTGGTCATTATAACATGTACCGCGGCCCCCTGGCCGGCCAGCTTGCTGGCCAGATCCGCAGCCTTGTATGCGGCAATGCCCCCGGTTACCCCGAGAGTTATGAACCTGCCTTCCAGCATAAACTCCCTCCAGATTGAGAGGTTAGATGTATCTCACCTCTCATTTAATTCCCTGCTTGGTCCGGCGGTACCTTATCCGCCCGTGGGAAATATCTCTTAAAGCTTCGGTGACCGGCTTACGAACTGTGAAGCCATTGGCCTTTTCATTTTCACGTTTCTCAGTCAGCACTCTGGCCCTCTTGGCCGCAACAACCACCAGGGTATACCTGCTGTCCACCTTTTGCATCAATTCATCAAGAGTCGTGACTTGGTTCATGGCGACCCTCCAAAAAACATTAGTTTCAAGTTAGATCTCTGTGACTAAAAAGAAGATACCCCGGAGGATGAAGTGTACCCGGAGTCAATAACGTGAGCAGAATTACCAGCCTTCGGGCATTTTGAAGCGATACGCCCGGCTGCGCTCGGCCTCCAGAATGCACTTTATCCTGTTGACTGTATCATCAAGATGGTTGTTTATTACCACATAATCATACCTGGTTAAAAAGCCCAGCTCTGTGTCAACCCAGATAAGCCTTTTTCTTATTTCTTCGGGGCTTTCCGTGGCCCTTCCGGCTAACCTTTCCTCCAGGGCAGACCTGGAAGGGGTGATCAGAAAAATTAGAATAGCCTCCGGAAAACGCTCCTTGACCTGGAGTCCGCCCTGCACATCTATCTCCAGTATGACGTCCTCGCCCCGGTCCAGCATTTCCATCACAGGCCCGGCCGGTGTTCCGTACAGGTTCCCATATATGGGCGCCCACTCAAGAAAGCCGCCCTCTCCGGCCAGTTTTTCGAATTCTTCCCTGGTCATGAAATAATAGCTGCGGCCATGTACCTCCCCTGTCCTTGGAGGGCGAGTAGTGGCCGAGACTGACAGCCTCATCACCGGAAACTGCCCGATCAGCCGGCCGCACACTGTCCCCTTGCCGCATCCGGATGGCCCGGAGATAAGTATCAGCATACCCTGTCCCGGCATATTCAAATCTCCCGGCTAATCATTAGGGTCTTCGGAAACTGATGAAGACACTTCCTTGCCCACCAGGCGGTGGGCCACAGTTTCCGGCTGCACTGCCGACAGAATGACATGGTCACTGTCGGCAATGATCACCGCCCTGGTCCTTCGGCCGTAGGTAGCGTCCACCAGCATACCGCGGTCCCTGGCCTCCGAGATGATCCTTTTTATCGGCGCCGACTCCGGGCTGACTATGGCAATTATCCTGTTGGCCGACACTATATTGCCGAAACCTATATTTATAAGCTTAATTTCCACCTGTAACCCCCCTTTATGTTTTAAGGCGGCGGCTTTTAAGTTATTCCAGGTTCTGTATCTGCTCCCTTATTTTCTCCAGCTCGCTTTTAATTTCCACCACATAGCCGCTTATCTGTATATCGCTTGATTTAGAAGCAATGGTGTTTATTTCCCTGTTCATTTCCTGCAGTATGAAATCCAGCTTTCTTCCCACCGGCTCACTGCCGCCCAGGCTCTCTGAAGCTTGTACCAAGTGGCTGTACAGCCTGACAATCTCTTCACTGATGCTGGACTTTTCGGAAAACAGCACCACCTCTGCCATAACCCTGTTTATATCCAGGGTTGATTCGGCCAGCCAGTCGGAAAGCCTCTGGGTAAGCCGTTCCCTGTATTCCTCAACCACCAGCGGGGACCTCGACTCTACCTCGGAAGTCATTTTCATTATTTTTCCCAGCCTGACCAGGAGATCATCCTTAAGACGTCTGCCTTCACTTTCCCGCATGTCCATCAGTCCGTCCACGGCTGCGCGGATAGCCTCCTGCAGAACCGGCCACCACTCCATGGCGTCCTCTGCGGGCTCTTCTACCGAAATTACACCCGGGAGGTGAAAGATGTGGTCCGCCTTTACAGATTCAGCGATCTCCAGTCCTTCCAGCAATTCTCCCATTGCCTTATAATACGATGAGGCCAGTGCTTTGTCAACTTTAACAGTGGGAATTCTTTCCGAAAACTGCTCTACTGAAACATACCCGTCCACCCTTCCCCTGGTCACCCTTTCCAGTATGGTCCTTCTTGATTTTTCCTCCAGGGAGAAGATCTGTTTGGGCATTCTTAAGACCACCTCTGCAAACCGGTGGTTCACCGACTTAAGCTCCACGGTAAACTTTTTTCCGTGCCCTATGGCCTCACCCCGGCCGAAGCCGGTCATGCTCTTTGGCAACTAATCACCACCTACTACGATACTTATACTGAGATTTTTATTCTGTCGGAAGTCAGAATCCAGAATCCAGAATTCAGAATTCGCCGGGCCGCAAAAAGCAGCCTCCAAGGAGAATGAAAATCAGGGTCCTTTTTAAGCCACAGACAATACCCCAACCATTCTGACTCCTGGCTTCCGAATTCTGGATTCCGCCGTCTGCCAAGACGGCACCGCCTGGTAAGGCGGTTATTTTATCTGTGCCAGCAGTTTTTCTATTCTATTCATGCCCTCGGATATCTTCTCCATGGAAGTGGCGTAGGAAAGCCTGAAACAGTGGTCATCACCGAAGGCAACTCCCGGAACCAGAGCCACTCTGGCCTCTTCCAGCAGCACTGCGGCCAGGTCGGACGCCCCTACTATTTTCTTACCGTTATACAATTTCCCGATATATGGACTCATATCCGGGAAGAGGTAAAAGGCGCCGCCCGGCTTTGAGCACGAGAGTCCGGGCACCGCATTGACTCTTTCCAGCATATAGTCCCTGCGCCTGTTGAACTCCCTGACCATTTCACGCAGGGGCTCCCGGGCGCCCTGCAGCGCCTCAACACTGGCCGCCTGGGCAATGGAATTGGGGTTGGAGGTGGAATGGCTCTGCAGGTCGGCCATGGCCTTGGCCACCGGGGAGGCCGCTGCCGCGTATCCTATCCTCCAGCCGGTCATGGCATGGGATTTGGACAGACCATTGATTACCACTGTATGTTCTTTAAGTCCGGGGCTTAAGGATGCTATGCTGACATGTTCCAGCCCGTCGTAAATAAGCTTTTCATAAATCTCATCGGATATTATGGCGATGCTCCGGCCCTCCAGTATCTCGCCCAGCGCCTTCAGCTCACTGCGGGTATACACTGCCCCGGTAGGATTACTGGGGCTGTTGATAACAATGATCCTTGTTTTTCCGGTAATGGCTGCCTCCAGATCCCCGGGAGTCAGCTTAAATCCTTCCGAGGCCCTGGTGGAAACTATTACAGGACTGGCCCCGGCCAGTTTTATCTGTTCCAGGTAGCTTACCCAGTATGGGGCGGGCAGTATTACCTCATCCCCTTCCTGGCACAAAACCTGGAAGGCATTGTAAAGAGAGTGTTTGGCCCCGGCTGACACCACTATTTGAGAAGGCTGGTAGTCAAGCCCGTTCTCCTCTTTCAGCTTCATGGCGATGGCCGCTCTGAGCTTATCTGTTCCGGGGACCGGTGTGTACTTGGTCATTCCCTTTTTTATGGCCTCTATAGCAGCCTGCTTTATATTGTCCGGGGTGTCGAAGTCCGGTTCCCCAACTCCGAAATTTATAACGTCCAGACCTTCGGCCATCATCTTTTTGGCCTTTGAGTCTATGGACAGGGTAGGTGAGGGGCTAATTCCGATAGCCCTTTCTGCCAGTCTCATAACTGTTATCCTCCTTGCCTTGCTTTCTATCAAACAGGGTATTCCCCCCTGAAAGCCACTTCTGCCGGGCCGGTCATGTACACCCGCCCGCTGTCCTTATCCCATTCTATCAGCAGTGATCCGGCCTGTAGTCCCACGATCACCTTTCTGCCGGTAAGGTTATTCAGCGCGCAGGCCACTGCCGCCGCGCACGCCCCGGTGCCGCAGGCCAGAGTGTGTCCTGCCCCCCTTTCCCATACCCTCATTATTATTTCTCCCCGGTTTACCACCTGTACAAACTCTACGTTGGTTTTCCTGGGAAAGGCGGGGTGGGTTTCTATTTTCCGCCCCCATACGGTCAGGGGCACTTTTTCAATATCCTTCACAAATATGACGCAGTGAGGGTTCCCCATGGAGACTGCGGTAACCGTGAAGGTGTTTTCCCCCACCCTGAGCGGCTCGCTGACCACCGGCCCGGGATCCCCCTCCATTGGTATCAGGGATCTCTCCAGCACCGGCTCCCCCATGTCCACCCTGACTGATTTGACCTGGTCACCGCTGGTAATTATTTCAGGGACCATTATACCGGCCAGAGTCTCAATATGCAAGTGGTTTCCCCTTAACTGGCCCTTTTCAAAAATGTACTTGGCCGCGCAGCGGATTACGTTGCCGCACATCTCGGCTTCGCTTCCGTCGCTGTTAAATATCTGCATATTCATATCGGCAGTTTTAGATTCCTTTATCAGCACCAGCCCGTCCGCCCCGATGCCGAAATGCCTGTCGCACACCCTCACGGCCAGATCCGCCAGCTCACTCCCCGAATTGGGCAGATCCCTTTCCTCCCGGGCATCCACCAGCACAAAGTCATTTCCCAGTCCATGCACCTTTAAAAATTTCAATTAAGGAACCCCCTTTAAAAATGGCCGGGTGCGCCTGCCAAAACAAACACACCCTGCATAATTTCCATTTCATTTCTTTTTTTCCTGCTTAACTACTAAAAATACCTCAGGGGAAGGAATCTTAGGTTGGGAGACGGTAGACGGGAGGTATTACCCTTGAGCAACTCATACCCTTAGATAAGTAATTTTTTGCCTGGCCTTGCCCTGTATGTTTTTAATCATTATGCCCCCGGCTGTGGGCATGGCTGCCAGCACTGCCACCAGCCCCCATTGAAACGGGTTTAGCGGAACGGTGTGAAATATGGTATTCAGAAAATGAATATGTGTCACTGCCGCCTGAAGAGACGCCGACAGAACTACCGCCCCCAACAGCTGGGGATTGGTGTGGATGCCCACAGCAAAAACGGTGTGCCGCTCAGACCGGCAGGAGAACACGTAAAAAAGCTGGGCGAAAACAAGGGTGTTGAAAGCCATTGTGCGGGCGAAATCAATATACCCGGAGCCCCAGTAGCTCAGCATAAAAATTGCCAGGGTAACCGCAGCTATGGCCGATCCGCTCCCCATTATCTTCCACAGGAGCCCGTTGGCGAATACGCTTTCCCTGGGCTGCCTGGGCCTTCTGTTCATTATATCCCTGTCTATGGGGTCCATACCCAGGGCCAGGGCGGGCAGCCCGTCGGTCACCAGGTTCATCCATAAAATCTGTATGGGCATTAGGGGAAGGGGAAGCCCCCCCAGCACCGCCAGGAACATAACCAGCACTTCTCCCACATTGCAGGACAGCAGGTAGCGGATAAACTTTCTTATATTGTCGTATATACCCCTTCCCTCCTCCACCGCCGCCACTATGGTGGAAAAGTTGTCGTCGGCCAGTATCATTGAAGAGGCCTCCCTGGTAACATCGGTGCCGGCTAAGCCCATGGCTATACCTACATCGGCCTCTTTAACCGCCGGCGCGTCATTAACCCCGTCCCCGGTCATGGCCACAACGTGCCCGGCCTGCTTCAAAGCCTTTACGATACGAAGCTTGTGCCTGGGGGAAACCCTGGCGTAAACCGCCACCTGTCCGCACTGGGAGGTCAGATCGTGATCGGACATGCGGTCTAGGTCCGACCCGGCCACCACTTTCCCCCCCCTGGCCAGAAGGCCCAGCTCCATGGCCACTGCCCTGGCTGTAGCCTGGTGGTCCCCGGTGATCATAGCCACATGTATGCCGGCCCTGCGGCAGGTATGCACTGCACTGACCGCACTGGGCCTGGGAGGGTCGATCATGCCGCACAGGCCCACGAAGACCAGGCTTTTTTCCTCCCCGCCGTAATCTTCCCTTTCCCCCTCCAGTTCCCTGTAAGCGAAGGCCAGCACCCTCAGCGCATCTTCGGCCATCCCTGAGGCCTCGGCCAGTATCTCCCGCCTGCCCTCTCCGGTAAGTGGTATTACGCGCCCTTTTACATACCTGTGGGTGCAAAGCTCCGTTATGATGTCCGGGGCTCCCTTTGCATAGGCAGTATACTTACCGGGGCTGTTGGCGCAGATCACAGTCATTCTTTTGCGGTCGGAGTCAAAGGGCAGCTCGGCCACCCTGGGCCCGCTCTGCTCCAACTTCTCCCTCCAGACACCTTCCTTGGCTGCCATTACTAAGAGGGCACCCTCGGTGGGGTCCCCGTCAATGTCCCACTCCCTCCTTTCCTTCCCCCCGGAGACGCCCCTGAGAAGCCCGCCTATACCTATTTCTCCCTTCTTTAGACGGGAATTATTGCACAGGGCGGCTATTTTCATCAGCATATGAAATTCCGGGCCGGCGCTGCCCCTTAAAAACCTGATTTCCCCCTTGGGGTCATAGCCCTCTCCCGCTATTTCAGCCACCGACCCGCCGGCGGAGGCCCTTCTGACCACCATTTTATTCTGGGTGAGGGTGCCCGTTTTGTCAGAGCAGATTACCGTGGCGCAGCCCAGGGTCTCCACCGCCGGAAGCCTCCTTATTATGGCCCGGCGCCTGATCATCCTCTGCACTCCTATGGCCAGGGCAACGGTGACTATGGCCGGAAGGCCCTCCGGAATGGCTGCCACCGCCAGGCTTATGCCCGCCATGATCATATAGTATAAAGGTTCTCCCCTGATTACTCCCAATATTACAACAACCGCGCATATGGCCAGGCAGAAGGCCACCAGCCACTTGCCCAGTTGCCCCAGCCTTCTTTGCAGCGGGGTGGGCTCCTGCCCGGCCTCCTGTATCATAACCGCTATATGGCCCATTTCGGTGGACATTCCGGTGGCCACCACCACCCCCCGGCCCCTTCCCCTGGTCACCGAGGTGCCCATGAAGGCTGTATTCTTCACATCCCCGGGATTGACCACCTGGGCGGTAATAGGGTTGGTGCTCTTTTTTACCGGCGCTGACTCACCGGTTAGGGCCGATTCCTCTATTTCCAGGTTAATGGCCTCGGTCAGCCTGATATCTGCCGCAATCTTATCCCCTGCCTCCATTAATACCATGTCCCCCGGCACCAGCCCGGAGGCGCTTACCTTTTGCTCACGGCCATCCCTTACCACCCTGGCCTCAGGCACCGCCAGGCGCTTGAGCGCCTCCAGGGACCTCTCCGCCCGGTACTCCTGAAAGCAGCCCAGCAGGGCATTGATGATCACTATGATCATTATTGTGACGGCGTCGGCGTACTCCCCCAGAAACCCTGCCAAAATGGTGGCCGCCAGCAGCACCAGGACCAGAAAATCCTTGAATTGGTTGCTAAAAAGGCGCCACAGCGGCATGGGAGGGGCCTTGGCCATTTGGTTGGGGCCGAACCTGGCCAGTCTTTCCCCGGCCTCCCTCTCACCCAGGCCCCTGGCCGAATTGACCTGCAGCGCCTCCAAAACCTCCCTTACGGTCATCATGTGCCACTGACCGGCCATTTACCAATTCCCCCTTCTGGTACCATCTTTTGCCTGTTTTATCTTTATGACGGGAGAAACAAAAAAATAACCCCATAAAACGCTTATACTGCGGTTCTATGCGGTCGGAAGCCAGAAGTCAGAATCCAGGAGCCAGAATGTTTGTGCATTCCTGACAGATCGATTTTGCTGTAAATACTGAATAATATAGGGTCGCTCCGGAGCTTTGCCCGCAAAGCCCAACATGAATCCGGAATTCTGCCCTGAAAATATGCTTATACTGACATTCTTATCGGTCAGAATACAGAACCCAGAATTCAGAATTCAGAATGGCTTGACCCTTACCCGAATTGATGACACGCCAAACTGAGATAAAATCAAAATGATGGAGGTGTCCATAATGGGTCTAACTGGTAAAAGGCACAACAAAGAATTTAAAGTTGAAGCCGTGCGCCTGGTTATTGAAAAGGGCCTCAGCGTC
>JAMCVT010000092.1 GCA_023475565.1 Actinomycetota bacterium | reverse complement strand
TTTATGTTTTCCATGGCCGTTTTCATCAGTCCCTCAATGGGATGTTCTGGCATAGCCATACCTCCTGCCTGGTTTAATCAGCATTTTTATGATCCTGCCGGCCTTGCCGCTGAAAATAAGGGCGGCCATCATCCTAACGCCGGTAAAGATAATATGGCCTGTTCTTATTTTTAATATACAGTCCAGTGTGACGGTAAGAATTCGTCTGGTAAAACAAGGTTCAACAAAAAAGGAAGGTTTTCCGGACACCCTGAGTTGGCTGCACAGCGCTGTTATGATAAAGCCCTTTAATGACCAGGCTGCTCCGGCGGCCAAGCCTGTGTAAAAGGGGTCGCCGGCGCCCAGCACGGTTTTCCAGGTCAGCCTGGCCAGCTCGATGCTGCCGGCCAGGTAATTCAAGGAAGGCCTGACCGTTTTAAATATATCCTTCAATTCGATAAACTGTCTCAGGGCATTCACAAATTCCCGGGCGCTGTATTTTTTTCTCTCAGCGAACCCGGACCTCCGGGAGCCTCTTTTAAATTCCCCCCTGAAGCTGAGAACACTCCATAACAAGGAGGAACGGAAGTCTATCATTACCAGTCTGAATTCAAACCTGATGCCGGGCCAGACAGACAGGCCCAGGCGGAGCAGGTCTTCCTCACCTTCCCTTCCGTACCTGATCCTTAGTTCTACGGGCAGAAGGGCAATTAAAGCCACCAAAAACGACAGCCCCGCCAGGAGGTATAAAAACACCGTCAAAGCTAGCCCTCCCTGCTTTATTCATCCCTGCGGGCGTTGATGCTATTAAAGCCGCGGCAAGCCTTACTTGAACTCCGGCCCCGGAAGCTTTACGGCGGGAAAAAATGAAATCATTTAATAACAACGGGCACCCGGGTCAGAATTCTTTCATCCTTTCCGTTTATTTCGATTACTGCCAGTTCTCCGGGTGTGGCCATTTCCGGGGAACTGTAGCTCAAGCTTGCGGAGAAGCTGCCGCTGCTTTCGGTGGCCAGCCCCTCTTCCTTGATAATCTGACCACCCCTGGTGGAAAGCCTAACCCGCTTCAGACCGGTAGATTTTGCAGTGCCCTTTATTTTAAGAGGGCTGGTTATCTCCTGGTTGGCCGCCGGCTGTTCCAGCACTGCCCCTGACTGGGCGCCCTGGGTGGAGGGTGATGGTGCAGGCGCTGTTCTGACGGGGGGAATGTTGGCGGCGGGCCCGGCCGTATCCGTGCCGGTGATGGTAAATCCCACGCCGCTGGGAGCTTTGGCTATATCAGCCCTTACCACTGTAAAAAATGGTTCCCCGGAGTTTCTTGGCTGGGCCCTTTTTTTGTATTTTAGCTTTGCGTCAATCCACGTAAAATTCTCCTCCGGGAGCCTTATCAGTATCTCGTCGACAGAAATGTCGTACCCCCTTGACCTTTCACCGCCGCTCACAATAAAAAATGCTTTATCGCCCACCTGGGCCCAGGAGGTTGAGTCCTGGTTTTCCAATAGCTTGGCGATATCCCGGACTGCTTTGGGAGCTGTCTTTAAATCCACCGTGTCAAAGGAAACCCTGCTTACCTCGGGCACTATAATAGTCTTATTCTGGGAAGGAGCAGGCTTTTTTGCCGCAGCGCACGAGCATAAACCAAAAAGAAGAAGGATAATAACGGCCCAAAATACTTTTTTCATAGCAAAAACCCCCGTTTTTGGCAAATTAAGAGCTTTAGGCTCTTAATTATTCTTCCAAAATACGAGGGCATTATTCGTCTGCTTACAGGAATGGCTTTGCGGTCGGAATACAGAATTCAGACAACCGGGCTGCCAAAAGCAGCCACCAGAGAGAATGAAAATTTGGGGTCCTTATTTAAGCCACAGAGGTCACAGAGATTTATGAGCTTCGCTTATAAGCTATATTTAATTTATAAGGAATGCCTAAACCGTTCTGGCTTCTGGCTTCTGGATTCCGACCGATAAGAATTTCAGTATAAGCTCAGATTTTCACTGCCTCCCTGACCAGGGCCATGGTTTCTGAGGCGGCTTTTCGGGCTCTTGACGCGCCTTCTAAAAGCACCTCTTCCACGTATCCGGGCCGGGCTATTATTTCCATTCTCTTTTCCCGCAGCGGCTTTAAAATGCCGTCCAGTGTCTCCTGCAGCATTTTTTTGCAGGCCACGCAGCCGATGCCGCCTCCCCGGCACTGTTCTTCCAGCCCGGGCAGCTCATCGGGGCGGTATATTTTATGATATTTGTGCACCACGCAGACCTCCGGGTGGCCGGGGTCATCTTTTTTTATCCGGGCCGGGTCTGTAATCATGGAATTGATCATTTTTTTAAGCTCTCCGGGCTGGCAGAATATGCCTATGTCATTGGCATAGCTCTTGCTCATCTTCCTGCTGTCAATCCCGGGCAAAAGGCTTACCTTTGAGAGAAGACCTTTTGGGTCGGGGAAGATGGGGGTATACATGTGGTTAAACCTGCGGCCCACCTCCCGGCAGAGCTCCAGGTGGGGCAGCTGGTCCTCGCCCACGGGCACGGCGTCAGCCCGGTACATGAGAATATCGGCCGCCTGAAGGAGCGGATACCCCAAAAAGCCGTACATCATTATGTCTTTTCCCCGTTCTTGGAACTGCTGCACCTGATCTTTGTACGTGGGCACCCTTTCCAGCCAGCTTAACGGGGTGATCATGGAAAATATAAGGTGCAGCTCGGCGTGCTCTTTTACATCAGACTGTTTGAATATTACGCTCTTTTCAGGGTCAAGGCCCACCGCCAGCCAGTCGGCCACCATTTCAAGAGTATTCGCCCTCAGTCCGCCGGTCTCGTCAAAGGACGTGGTCAGCGCGTGCCAGTCGGCTACGAAAAAAAAGCAGCTGTACTCCTCCTGAAGCCTCCTCCAGTTCTCCAGCACGCTTAAGTGGCCTATGTGCAGCCTGCCGGTGGGCCTCATTCCGCTTAATATTCTTTCCATAATTTACAAAGTGCCCCCCTTCGGGTAATTTTGCCGTTTAAAAAATAGCGTTAACCGTCCCGGCCAGCCATGTTAGAAGCTGGTATACCGGACCTATAAAAAATCCCAGTATCCTGGGGATGATATTGGTCACCAGGAGTAAAACAAGAATTATTACCCCATACTGCTCCAGCTTGTACATCCACTCCGCGCTGCCGGGTATCAGTCCGGCCAGAATTTTTGAGCCGTCCAGCGGAGGAATGGGAATCAGGTTGAAAATTGACAGTATTACATTGAAATATATTATATACTCTGTAATCCTGTCCAGATAGGGAATGTTGTAAAAGAAAGCCCCCAGCAGTATTGCGAACAGGACAGCCAGGACAAAATTGGCGGCCGGCCCGGCCAGAGAAACCAGCATAACCCCCTGGTTTCTATTTCCTCTGAAATTGTAGGGGTTGATGGGAACCGGCTTGGCCCAGCCGAACCCTGCCACATAGAGCATGATAAGGCCCAGAATGTCTATATGGGCAAAGGGGCTGGCAGTAAGCCTGCCCTGGTTGTAGGCTGTCCTGTCTCCAAGGCGGTAGGCCGCAGCGGCGTGGGCGAATTCATGGAAGGAAAGGGCTATGATTACAGCCGGTGTCATGTACAATAATTCCACGGGATTTTTAAATAAATCAAACACGCTATTTTGCTCCCTCTGTTTTTTTAAGGTAGGCTTTTAAGAATTCCTCTTCCTCTTCCTGACAGCTGACCAGACCGTCCATTTTGGCCCTCCAGAGGCCATTTAAGGCTTCTCTGTATACAGGTCCCGGCTTGTAGCCCAGTTTCTTAATATAATCGCCGTTCAAAACCGGCCTGCTTTTTTTGATTGTGTTAAGCACGTTTTTCAGGTGCTGTTTAAGGGGCTTTTCATCCAGCACGGTCAGCAGCAGGGGGTAGGCCTCCCGGGGAAGTTTCAGAATGACCCCGGCCAGTTCGCTTATCCTTGTTCTGTCACTGCTGTCGGACAGCGCCGCCAGCACTTCTTTCCAGCACCCCAGGGTGGCCGTGACTTTTTCAGTCTGCTTTCTGCTTAAACTGTATTTGGAGCAGATGCTTTCCGCCACTTCCCTGCCGGACCAGTGCAGTATGGCGATCATGTATGAAAGCCACGGGTCGCACTGAGCGTCAAAGCCCCAGTCATTAAGCTCGGCAATTGACTTATGAAGCCCCCTGAGGACCGGCTGGACCTCCCAGTAGGTGACCCCCGGCAGCACCTGGGGCCATATATGCAGCGCGTCCAGCCTGGTGAGCATTTTCCCCGCCTCGGGCTCCATCAGTATGTGGCTCAGCTCATCCCAGATCCTGTCGTGGGAAACCTTCAGCAGCACCTGCTGCTGCACGGCATCATTAAGAAGCTTGAGGGTCTGGGGCTCGATGCTTATTTTATAGCGCTGCTCGAATCTGACCGCCCTCAGAATCCTGGTGGGGTCCTCAATGAAGCTAAGGTTGTACAGAACCCGCACCAGCCCGTAGTGCAGGTCGTCCCGGCCCCCGAAATAGTCCACCAGCTCTCCGAAATTGTCCCTGTTTAGGGACACCGCCATGGCGTTGATGGTGAAGTCCCTGCGGTACAGGTCCTGCCGGAGCGATGAGCTTTCCACCTGGGGAAGCGCCGCCGGGTATTCATAGTATTCCACCCTGGCGGTGGCCACATCTACACTGAAGCCGTCCTCGAAAACCAGCTCAGCCGTTCCAAAATTGTAGTGGGCCCTGAGCTTTGCACCTGTTCTCCGGGCCATCACCGTGGCCAGGGTGATTCCGTCCCCCTCCACCACAATATCCACATCTATATTTTGATAGCCCAGCAAAAGGTCCCTGACCACCCCGCCGGCGGCATAAACCGTGACACCCAGCTCTTCGGCGGTATTTCCGGCCTGGCGGAGTATGCCCATCACGGTGGGAGACAGCTCCCTTCTCATTATCTCGGCAATATTGTTATAAAAGCTGTGCTGCCTGGACTGGCCGTTATGAACGGCATGAAATCTTCCCTCCAACTCGCCGTGCAGGGTTCTCAGCACATCGGTCCTGGAGACTATGCCCACCAGGCGTTCCCCCTCTACTACCGGGACTCTGCCGATGTCATTCTCAATCATTATCTCCCTTACCTCGGCCACCGGCATATTGGTATGCACAGTGACCGCATTGCCGGTCATGTAGCCCTTCACCGGGGCGTGACCCAGACCGTGGTTCAGGGCCTTTTCCACATCCCGCCGGGATATTACCCCCTTAAGCACCAGCCCTTCCACCACCGGCATGCCCGAGTGCCCGTAGCGCATCAGCACCTTGCTGGCCTCGGCAATGGTGGTGTCCGGGAATACTGTTTTTACAGGGTGGGACATAATATCCGAGGCTGCCATGGGGGGCTTTACCTTTTCTTTAATGGTGGTTACCAGCTTTTCGGCAATTTCATTGACATCTCCATTTTTAACCGTCGCCGAGGCCGCCGAGGGGTGGCCTCCACCCATGAACGGTCCCAGTATTTCAGCGGTGTTGACCTGGGGGATGTTGCTCCGGCCCACAATATATACCCTGTCTTCCATATGCACTATGGTAAAAACGGCATCCAGCCTTTCTATCTCAGAGATGGTGTGGGTTAGCATGGACAGTCCGATTATGAATTCACTGGCCCTTGACCTGGCTATTAGTACCTTTACGCCATTAATAACGTGCCTCTCGGCTGACATGAGGAGAGCTTTTAAAAGTTCCTTCTGCTCCCCGGTAAGGGGCCTGCCCAGAAATTCAGAAACGACTCCCAGGTTGGCTCCCTTTTCGATAAGCCAGGCGGCGGCCGCTGCATCCCTGTGGGTGGTGCTGGTAAATAAAAGAGACCCGGTGTCGCCGTATATGCCCAGGGCCAGTATGGTGGCCTCAAGAGGTGTTACCGGTATTCCCCCGCTGATTATTTTCTCCATTAGCAGTGTGGCGGTGGCTCCCATTACCTCCACCTGCTCCACAGAGCCGTGCACATCCCCCTCGGTCCAGGGATGGTGGTCATATATGTGCACATCTATGCCCGGCCTGCCGATGAGCTCGGCCAGCTTGCCAACCCTCTTGGGGTTTTTGGTATCCACCAGTATAATCCTTGTAACCGATCCGAAATCAATTTCCTTTATTGTTTTAAAAGTGAATATGTCCTTGTGCAGGGACATGAATTCTTCCACGTTCTTGGAAAGCTTCCCGGGGAAAACCATTTCGGCTCCCGGGTACAGCTTTTTTGCAGCCACCATGGAGGCCAGGGCGTCCAGGTCGGTGTTGGTGTGAGAAGTTATTATTTCCATAATTAAATACCTCGGGAAAATTTACGCAATATTATACCATACATAATACCATAAACAAAGAAATGAAGACTGCTCCTTTTATAGAAGCAGCCTTCACTATTTCTGGATTCTGAATTCTGGATTCTGAATTCCGCCGTCGCCAAGACGGCACTGCCCGTAAAGGATCGGGGACATTCCTCCGACCCCCGAAAGGCAGTACCGATCGGGGACATTCCTCCGACCCCGGCAACCAGGCTCCCAATAGAGGTGTGTCCCCTTTCCGCTGATGGTGTGTCCCCATTCCTTTTCACACCTTGGGCAGTCTTTCCAGGGCATTTTTGAGGTCTTCCTCCGGAAGTGGGTAGTCCTCAAGCTTTCCGGCCATATACAGGTCGTATGAAGGAAGGTCAAGTAAGCCGTGGCCGCTCATATTGAACAAAATAGTCCTGGCCTCTCCGGCCTCCCTGGCGTCAATGGCCTCCTGAATGGCGGCTTGTACGGCGTGGGCCGATTCCGGGGCCGGGATAAGCCCCTCACTCTTGGCAAACTGTATGGCCCCCTGGAACACCGAAGTCTGGCCCAGGGCGGTGGCCTCAACCAGCCCGTCCTTAACCAGCCGGCTGAGCAGAGGAGAGTCACCATGATAGCGAAGGCCGCCGGCGTGAATTCCGGGAGGCATGAAGGCCGCCCCCAGGGTGTACATCATCACTATGGGCGCCAGTCCGACCACATCGCCGTAGTCGTAATGGTACAGGCCCCTGGTAAGGGTGGGGCAGGAAATGGGCTCCACGGCTACCAGACGGACCTTTTGTCCCTTGGTAATCTTGTCATGGGCAAAGGGGAAGGCTATTCCGGCGAAGTTGCTGCCCCCGCCGCAGCAGCCTATAACCACGTCCGGGTAGTGGCCGGCCTTGGCCATCTGCTCCTTGGCCTCCAGCCCTATCACCGACTGGTGAAGGCAGACATGGTTTAACACACTGCCCAGGGCGTAATTGGTGTCTTCCCTCTTGGCGGCGTCTTCCACCGCCTCGCTTATGGCTACCCCGAGACTTCCGGGGGAGTCGGGGTGTTCCTCCAGTATTTTTCTCCCTGACTCAGTGAGATTGCTGGGTGAAGGTATTACGTTTGATCCGAAAATTTCCATTAAAGATCTTCTGTAGGGCTTCTGGTTAAAGCTTACCTTGACCATGTATACGGTGCACTCTATGCCGAAGAAATTGCAGGCCTGGGAAAGGGCTATTCCCCACTGCCCGGCCCCGGTTTCAGTGGCCAGCCTTTTTACTCCCTCAACCTTATTATAGTAAGCCTGGGGGACGGCGGTATTGAGCTTGTGGCTGCCGGCCGGACTTACTCCCTCGTATTTGTAATAAATTCTGGCCGGTGTGTCCAGCGCCTTTTCCAAACGGCGGGCCCGGTACAGTGGAGACGGCCTCCAGATCCTCAGAATATCCCTGACCTCATCGGGGATCTCGATCCAGCGCTCCTGGGAAACCTCCTGCATGATTAGACCCATGGGAAAAATTGGCTTTAGGTCGTCGGGACCTATAATCTGCTTGGTGACCGGATTCAGCGGAGGATCCGGCAGGTTGGGCATGTCCGCCTGGATGTTGTACCAGTGGGTGGGCAACTCCTTTTCGGTGAGCAGAATTTTTACATCTCTCATCTCTTCTTAAACTCCTCTCTTCTGGCGGGTTGCTAAATATTACATGTGATTATTGTATATGATGAAATTTTTTTCCGCAAGAAGTAATTAGCTAATACTGAAAGCCTTATAGGTCGGTAGACGGGAGACAGTAGACAGGAGGTATTACCCTTGAGCATCAACTAATTTTCTCCCGGGAAACATTGTTGGACCACTTGCCGCACCTGTCCCCCCAGCGGGCAATGACAGCCCCGTTTTCACTTAATTCCACAACCTCACAGCAGTTTGGGCAGCCGTCGCACTCGAAGCTTCCGGCGTGGAAGTCGGTTTCGGCCGCGCCAAATCCCTTAAAGCCGGTGGGAGCTCCCCTGGAGACATAATCCCTGGCCAGCATGGCCGCGCCCACGGCCCCCATTACGTCATAATTGGGGGGAACTATTATTTCTTTATTAAGAGCCCTCTCAAAGGCAGATCTCATACCCAGGTTGGCCGCCACTCCCCCCTGAAAAACCACCGGCCCGGAGATATCCTTGCCCTTGCCCACATTGTTGAGGTAGTTTCTCACCAGGGCCTCACAGAGCCCCGCCAGTATGTCGGGCAGGTCGTACCCCATCTGCTGTTTGTGGATCATGTCGGACTCGGCGAAAACAGCGCACCGGCCGGCAATTCTCACCGGGGAGGAGGCCTTTAAGGAAAGTCCTCCGAAGTCCTCTATTTTTACATTGAGCCTGGCGGCCTGCTGGTCCAGAAAAGATCCGGTGCCGGCGGCGCATACGGTATTCATGGCAAAGTCAGCCACTATGCCGTCCCGCAGTACAATTATTTTTGAGTCCTGCCCCCCTATTTCCAGCACCGTTCTTACCCCGGGCACCAGCCTGGAGGACGCAGTGGCATGGGAGGTGATCTCATTTTTTATGACATCGGCGCCGGCAATAATACCGGCCAGGTGCCTTCCGCTGCCGGTGGCTCCCACTCCGCGAATAACCGTACGGAGTGGAACAAGACGGCTTATCTGCCTCAGGCCCTTCTGAACGGCCGGTATGGGACGGCCATTGGTGCGCAGGTATACAGACTCCCTTACCTTTCCCTCATCATCCAAAAAAACAATGTTGGTGCTTACCGATCCCACATCAAGTCCAATAAATCCAATCATTTAAGCCAACTCCTCTTTTCTGGCGCCTTTTTCAGCAAGAAGGTCCACGAAGGCCTCCAGCCTGGTCAGGTAGCCGGACTCCCCTGTCTGCTCATCCACGATCAGGGTCATCACCGGCATACCGGTGTCCCGGCTGAATCCGGGCAGTATGCTCTGGGCCACTATTTCAGGCATACAGGTAAAGGGAAGCACCTGTATTATCCCGTCGTAGCCTTTTTTGTTGTAATAGACGGCGGCCCCGAGGGTCTCCTGGCCGTGCCCGCCCACGAAGTGCCGCATGTACGGGGCCGATGACTTTATGTAAAGGGAGCTGCTTCTAAGCCCTTTGATCAGTCCCATAAAAAGGTGGTCGTTGACCCACTCGCTTAAGTAAATAGACCTGTCCACCTCAACCCCCAGGCGGCCCAGCTTCCTTTCAATATCCAGATTGGCGAAGGGCTCCAAAAGGGTGTATATTTCACCGACCAGCCCAATTTTAAGGACCGGCTTCCGGTCCACCGGTATCTGGTCCATAATTTCCGATGCCCTGGCAATGGCGTCATCAAGCTTCCCATATGCGGACCCGGCAATAATGCTCAAAGCCTCAGTCAGTGCTGTGTCGGTCTGCCCTGCCCTCTTTTCCAGAGGCCTTTTGCGCATAGCCGCCATTTCCAGCCGGTCCACCGCCCGGGCCTTGCGGTAGCCGAACTTTATGCCCCGGATAACCTCCATCCAGGGCTTGTTTCCGGTTATATACCTGATCCTGGAAAGAAGCTCGCTGATGTGTTTTTCAGGAGGCTCCATCACCACCAGGCTGTACTTGTAGCCAAGGTCTTCCAGAATAATGTGCTCCACCTGGGCGTAGTAGCCGAACCTGCAAGGCCCGCACCCTCCGGCCATGACTATGGTGTCGGCCCCCCTCTCGCTGGCCTCCATAAAATTGCCCAGGTTCAGCTTTAAGGGCATGCAGGCAAACTCCGGCGAGTGCTTGGAACCCAGGTTCAGTGTTTTTTTGGATGATGGCGGGGGGACAACCGTTTCAATCCCGAGGTATTGAAGCATTGCGTCAAGGCATATCCAAAGGTTGCCCATATGGGGAAAAGTCACTTTCATATTATAATAGTCATCCTCCACTAATTTTTTAGCACCGGGCAGACTGTCTATTCATGCCCACCATGTCCAGAAAAGCCTCTATCCTTGTAACAATGCCGGCCTCGCCGGTGTGCTCGTCAAGGGTCAGGCTGAGATAAGGCTTATCCCCGGTGCGGCGGGCCCTGCGCTCGATCAGCTCTCCGGTCATGGAGTCAGGGCCGCAGGCAAAGGAGGCCACATGTATTATGCCGCTGATGCCCGGGCTTTCCAGGAAGTGATAGGCCGCCCCCACCATTCGCCGCCCCAGCGTCCAGAATAATTTTTTATTGAGAGACGAGACGTAATAGTTAACCTCTTTCTCCGGTACATTGTCGGTGGTCAAAACATTAATGCCTGCGTCCTCAAGCCTCTTTAAAAGGCTGATGTTGATAAAGCTGTCATATATGTTGTAGGGATGCCCCAGCACCGCCACAGTAGCATTCTTGCGGCGGTCGGGAGTTTCTTCAGGACTGCCGGGACCGTAGGCCCTGTCCGGGCGCAGTCCCGATTCAACCCTGGCGGTAAATCTCTTCATTTCCTCCCCCGCTTTTTTAATAGCCAGGGCAATTTTGAAAGGATTGCCGCAGATACGGGAACCTATCTCAAAAAACTGTCCGTAAAGATCCCTTTCCCTCCGGTACATGTTGATGCTGGTATCAATGACACCGGGGAGTCCCCGGACATTCTGCCTGACCATATCGGGAAATCCCAAAAACTTTGGGCATATATACTCCCGGGGAAAAACACTGACCAGCCTGGGTATGAATATGTAATCAGCCCTGTCTTTAAGGTGCTCAACATGGCCGAAGGCCACCTTTACCGGAAGGCAGGCCTCGTCAACAGAGAGCCGCAGCCCATCCTGCAGAATGGCCTTGTTGGTGCGGCCGGAAGTGACCACCTCGGCCCCTATTCCCTCAAAAAAAGTTTTCCAGAATGGGATAAAATTATAAAAAAGAAGCGACCTGGGGATTCCTATTTTTATAGTCAATTTTCACCCTCCCGCAATATTATGGACAAATTAAGGGATGGTTATGCTTTCCAGATCAGCGCCTTTCCTCCCAGGTCATCTTTTTTCCGGCCTTCTGGCCGGCTCGGGTACCGCCTGCCTTATTTTTTCACGGGTTTTAAGAATAGAGGGCCGCAAATTTATCATGGACACAGGTGTTCTGAACAGCACTCCCTTCAGTCCCCCCCAATTAAAAGGAATAAGGGGCCAGAGGTAGGGGACGCCGAACGACCTGGTCATTACAAGGTAACCTATAAAAACCGCCACTCCCACTATTAAGCCCGGCAGGCCGAAGGCCGCCACCATTACCAGCAGGAACAGCCTGACCATTCTGTTGGCCCACCCCAGTTCGTAGCTGGGAGTCAAAAATGTGCCTATCATGGCAATGGCTACATACATGACCACCTCAGAGCTGAACAGCCCCACCTGCACAGCTATCTGTCCCAGCAGCAGGGCCGCCACTATGCTTATGCCGGAGGCCAGGGCCGTGGGAGTGTGTATGGTGGCCATCCTGACCATGTCGATGGAGAGCTCAGCCAGTATAAACTGAAGGAATATGGGTATTTGTCCGGACTTCTGGGGGCCGATAAATTTCAGCCAGGGTGGAAGAAGGTCGGGGTGAAGCACGGCCAGGAGCCAGAGCGGCAGTAGGAATATGGATGCGGCCACGCCAATAAACCTGAGCCACCTTATATAAATGCCGGTGGTCGGGTTCTGCCTGTATTCCTCGGCATGCTGCAGATGGTGCCAGTAAGTTGCCGGGGTAATCATTATGCTGGGAGATGTGTCCACCAGGATCAGCACATGTCCCTCCAGGAGATGAACAGCCGCCACGTCAGGCCTCTCGGTATACCTTACCTTGGGGAAGGGATTCCAGTATGATCCCGGGGATATAAGCTCCTCGACGGCCTTTTCGGCCATGGGCAGGCCATCAATTCTTATTTTCTGGATATTTTCCTTAATATTCTCCACCAGCTGGTGGTTGGCCACATCCTTTATGTAGCATATGACAACATCGGTTTTTGACCGGACTCCGGCCTGAACTGCCTCCATCCTCAGGCGGGGGTCTCTTATCCTTCTCCTTATGAGCGCAGTGTTGAAAACCAGTGTTTCAACAAAGCCGTCCCTGGAGCCGCGGACCACTTTTTCCAGGTCGGGCTCCTCGGGCTGGCGGGCAGGATAGGTTCTGGCGTCTATAACAATAGCCTTATCTTCTCCGTCCACCAGAAGCACCTGGGGTCCTGAGAGAACCTTGTCAATAAGTTCTTCCATATTGTCCGCCATATCGACTTCGGTATAGGGAACAAAATGGCTGAAAATCTTTTCAAAGGCATTGGTGGAAATCTCGCCGCGCCGTATACCCACCAGTTCCTTAAGAATGAGGGTAACAATCTGGTCATTGGTCAGCGCATCTATAAACAGCAAAGCCACTCTGACGCTGCCTACCGTCATTTCACGGATAATAACGTCATAGTTTTCCTTTACCGACATTCTCTCCTGGAGAACTGACAGGTTAATATCCAGGTCCTTGCTGACGGGTGTCTTCTTTTTTTCCTTATACTCATCCGCCATGATAGCCACTCCTGTTCAGAATTTCCTTCAGCGCCCTGGTGGTCAGCGGCGCCCCCCGGTCAGGGTCGTCAGCCCCGTCCATTTTGCCTATATCGCCAATGCCGATTACTAACGGGAAATTGAGATCGCCCAGGTTTTCAACGGTATCGCCGGTAAGCAGCTCTGGTGAAAAATTTTTTTCCCGGCCGGATTTATCTACCGCCGCCTGTGATATTACGCCGGAGCTGGTAACCGAGCAGTCCACATTGACCCCTCCGGCGTATTCAGTATTTGAGGCCACGGCTAAAACTCCCAGCACTCTTATATCGGGATGAGTGGCCAGATACTCTAAAGCCCGCTCGCCTTTACCCTGTCCCAGATATCCCTTATCGTCCAGCATAACCACCACCGGGTCGTGGGGGGCTTTATTAATCTGGGCAAGCAGTTGATCTCCGGTAAGCCTGGTGGGGTTTCCTGCCGATACCGATATGCAGCGGGCGCCTATATTGTGTGATGCTTTTTCCACTGCTTTTTTAGCCACCAGATCACCGTCGGTAACCAGTATTACATTTCTCTTGGTAATGAGCCTAACCCCCCTTTGGCCTCTGAAATCTTTTCAGGTAATTATAATTCCCGGGGAGACCGTCTTTATTCCCAGGCAAAAGGACACCCTTTTAAAGGTGTCCTTTTATGAAGGAGCTTTTATTATCAGGTTTTGTGGGCGACCTTGAGATTTGCCTTGTATTCCACTACTCTGCCGTTTTCAACATTGGCAGTGAAGTTGACAACCTCCACACCCACTATTTCATTTAGTGATCTTGATGCTTCGCTGACAGCCGACTGAACGGCGTCTTTCCATCCCGCAGTTGACTCGCCTACCATCTCAGTTACCTTGATATGCATTTTTATCCCCCCGGATTCATTATGAGTTTTATAAGCAGGTCTAAGAGCGCCGTATGCCGACCGGGGTGGTCAGCTGCTTGCCGGCCGAGGCCCTGCCTGCATTATATTATCTCCGGGAAGATTAAAAAAATTCAGATGCAGCGAATTTTAATGCCTTAATTTTTTTTGTCTAAAAATATTAACAGCTGATAACAAAAGAAAAAGGCTCTTTTGGCAGCCGGGAAATATAATTCCGGCGATAGGACAGTTGAACTAAGAGCCGTATACTTTAGTTAGCCGCCATTGTCCAGCGGGACGTTAATACTTTCCGGCACGGGAGTAAGGTATTCCTTTATTTTTTTGAGCGCCTGCCTTTCCAGCCTGGATACCTGAACCTGGGACAGTCCCAGGCGCTCAGCTATATCTGCCTGGGTTTTGTCCTCAAAAAATCTCCAGACCAGTATTTTTCTATCTCTTTCCGGCAGTCTCTGCAGCAGTTCCTTCAAGGCTATGGTGTCCAGCCAGGGGGCGTCTCCGGACGAGGATTCGTCTTTAAGCTGGTCCAGGAGATAAATAGGGTCTCCATCGTCCTGGTGAAGGGTATCGTATATTGAGGTGGGTACCTGAACAGCTTCCAGTGCCGATACCACTTCCTCCCGGGGTATGCCCAATTCCTCGGAAACCTCGCTGATGGTGGGCTCCCTCCCTATTTTGCCGATTAATTTTTCTCTGGCCTGCTGTATCTTAAAAGCTGTTTCCTTCATGGATCGGCTTATTTTCACCGGATTGTCGTCTCTCAAAAACCTCCTTATCTCTCCCACTATCATGGGCACAGCGTACGTAGAAAATTTTACATCGTAGCTTAAATCAAATTTGTCTATTGACTTCATTAATCCTATACAGCCTATCTGAAAAAGGTCTTCCAGCTCATAACCCCTGTTTTGAAATCTTCTCACCAGATTGAACACCAGTTTAAGATTACAGTTGACGAGGCGTTCCCTGGCCTGACTGTCTCCCCCCTGGGCCTTTTTTATCAAACCCCGCATTTCCTTATCTTTCAGAAGTGGAAATCGCGGCAGGTTCATTTCAATTAACCTGGAACTCATCAGACACCTCAATGCCCCTGCCTGGGGGTTACTCCTTTTTTGCATCTCCTGGTCATGGTTACCCTGGTGCCCTTTCCGGGCGCTGATTCAATATCAAAGCTGTCAGAAAAGGACTGCATAAAGGAAAAGCCCAGCCCCATTCTTTCAGGATCGGTGGAAAAGGCCGGCTGAAGGGCATTTTCCAGATCATCGATACCCTTTCCCCTATCCGCCACTGTTATGGTAATAACATCTCCGGTTATCTCGGCGGCAACCTCAATTATACTGCCGGCATCAGTTCCGTAGCCATGCACAATGGCGTTGGTGACCGCCTCCGACACCGCCACCTTTATTTCCTCCAGGTCGTTGATGGTAAAATCCAGCTGAGACGCGAATGATCCGGCGGCGACCCTGGCAAATGCCACATTCGCCGGGAGACTGCTGAACTGAATGCTTACCCTGTTAACCTGTTCCATAATAAAACCCCCCTATTCAGCCAGGCACATGGCGCGCTCTTCATCCGGGCATTCCTTCATAATATTTAACAGCCCGGATATCTCAAGTATTCTCCTTACCTGGGGAGATGCTCCCACTATAAACATCTTTCCCCCGGCCTTTGAAATCTTCCGGTACCGGCCAAGCATCACACCCAGGCCGGAACTGTCAATAAAAGTGACTCCAGAAAGATTTACTATTATATTTTTTACCGGACTGTCCCGCTCCAGCTCTTCATCCAGGGAATCTCTCAGGGTGTCTGTTACGGCCAGGTCAATCTCCCCGGAAAGCCTTACCAGCAGCACTTCTTTGGAAATTTCTTTTTGCAGATCCATATCAGGGAATCCCTCCAGAAGGAATTAAAAATATTAATACCTGCTAAATTTTACCATACAAATTGCAGGAAGGCAATTTTACTTGCAGATTAAAAAGCCCCCGGCATCACGTTTTAAACAGGCCAGGGGCTTATTACTTCGACGTTGCAATAAATTAAAGCCTTTAGCATTCTATCCTGTTCTGGCGGCCTGGGTATCTGGATTCCGCCTTCTATGCATCGGGGACATTCCTTCGACCTCCAGAGGCATTTCCAATCGGGGACATTCCTCCGACCCCGGCAAACAGGCTCCCAATAGAGGTGTGTCCCCTTTCCGCTGATGGTGTGTCCCCTTTCCTTACTACTGCATTACACCGCGAATGGT
>JAMCVT010000059.1 GCA_023475565.1 Actinomycetota bacterium | reverse complement strand
GCATTCCTTATATTTTCATTCTCTGATGGTGACGCTTGCGGCATGGGCAACCTCCCTGTAAATAGCTAAGCCCTAACCTGTGCTGATAAGTTAGGGCATCTTTGACCCGGATAATTCCCTTCGTCAATATTGAATTCTATCAGCTTTACCGTCTTTGGCCAGGCAAACAGAAATCAATACTACTGAACGTAAGAATACATAGACGAATATTCACCATAAAAATAATGACGCAACATAGCATCACGTTACATAACATGACTATACTTAAAATAATAAGATATGATAAAATATATGTCAATATACTTCGGAGGTTTTTATGAAAGAAGATATCTCATTAACCCCTGAAGAAGTGGCCGGTATATTAAAGATAGCCAAAAATACCGTCTATGAATTAATTAAAAGGGGCGAACTCCAGGGCTACCGGATAGGCAGAAAAATTCGGGTTGACCCCAAAGATGTTGACAATTACAAAAACAGGGGGAAAAGATCTGAAAGCAACCCCTTCCAGGGTCCCATTGAGGCAACCTTTGTCATACCGCCACCTCAATTAAAGCGCAGCATTCAGCCGGTCCCGGGCCAGGAGCTGGTTATCTGCGGACAGGACACTATTCTGGATATTCTTACCCGGCACCTGGAGCGGCATCCCGTAGCCAAGAATACCGTCTATGAATTAATTAAGAGGGGCGAACTCCAGGGCTACCGGATAGGCAGAAAAATCCGGGTTGACCCCAAAGATGTTGACAATTACAAAAACAGGGGAAAAAGATCTGAGAGCAACCCCTTCCAGGGCCCCATTGAGGCTACCTTTGTCATACCGCCACCTCAATTAAAGCGCAGCATTCAGCCGGTCCCGGGCCAGGAGCTGGTTATCTGCGGGCAGGACACTATTCTGGATATTCTTACCCGGCACCTGGAGCGGCATCCCGATGGATCCCGCGCTTTACGCCACCATGTCGGCAGCTTTGCCGGCCTTCTGGCGCTTTACCACGGACAGGCTCACATGGCGGCAATCCACCTGTGGGACGGAGACTCCGACACCTACAATACTCCCTACGTACGCCGCCTTTTGCCGGGAATACCGGCGGTTATACTCCACCTGGCCTGCCGCCTGCAGGGATTTTATGTAGCCGGCGGCAACCCCCTGGGAATAAATGGCTGGCCCGACCTTGTCCGTACCGACGTGCGTTTTATTAACCGGGAAAAAGGCTGCGGAACCAGGGTTTTGCTGGATGAAAAACTGCGGCTGCTAAAACTGGACAGAAGACTTATCAGTGGTTACGAGAATGAAGAATACTCTCATCTCGCTGTTGCCAGCACCGTGGCCAGAAGGGACGCAGATGTGGGATTAGGCAATGAAAAGGCGGGCCTTATGGTCCGGGGGGTTGAATTTATACCAATGCACAAAGAGCGCTATGAATTGGTGATAAAAAAGGACGATATAAACAGCCCCGTGTTCCGGGCTTTGATAGAAATACTTCAGTCCATGGAATTCAAGGCCGCCTTGTCCGGCCTGGGAGACTATGATATAAGGGATACCGGTAAAATAACGGCAGAAATATAATCAAATTCACTGAAATCTCTGCTTCTCCAAAAACATTTAATTATTTTTTCATCCGGCAGACAAAAAATAATATTATTACGGTAAAAGTGAAATGGTCCTTGCAGGAATTTAAATATACAAGGTGAATAATAATGTAAAATACCTCCGAGCCGGATAGCCTAACCTCTGCAGTATGGATTTCCGGCCGTCAGGGTGCGCTGGGAAACTGGTGTGCCTTCCATTGCGAGAAGGAGGGTTGGTTCGGGCAATTACACCGGGCTGGCTTTGCTTTACGCGCCGCTGCCCGGTTTTTTATTTTGTGAAACATCTGGTCAGCCAACAAATGAAGCTGCTGCTCCGAGCCTATTTGCCTAAAGCCGTTTGGCCAGGGCAAATAAGCCTGTAGGGTAAATCCGGAAACAGGTTTGCCTCCCGTGGTTGGAAAGGAGCTTATACCGAACAGGAGCCAGATTTTTAAGTCTGTCTTTTTGTGGTCTTTTCATTGACAGGTATAAGCGCTTATTACTCCAGCCACTGCTGGAGTTTTTTCTTTGGTGTAAAAATATCCGCATAGGAGTGATGATATGGAACTGGTCAAACTTACAATTGACGGAAAGGAGGTTCAGGTTCCGGCAGGCACTACTGTTCTTAATGCTGCCGAGCAATTGGGAATACACATTCCCCGGCTTTGCCACGACCCTGATTTGAGCCCTTTCGGAGCCTGCCGTTTATGTGTTGTAGAAATACAGGGCATGCGCAGCCTCCCGGCCTCGTGTGTAACTGCAGCAACCCCCGGCATGGTTGTAAACACAGATACGCCGGCTGTTCATGAAGCCAGGCAAACCATTCTGGAACTACTGATGGCCAATCACCCCCAGGACTGTCTCACCTGTGAAAAAATGGGGGACTGCAGGCTGGCGGACTACTGTTATCAATACGGCGTAAAGAAAAGCACCTTTACAGGGGAAAGGCAGCGCCATATCGCCGATGATGGAAACCCCTTTATTGTGCGCGACCCTGATAAGTGCATACTGTGCGGTAAGTGTGTGCGGGCCTGCGCGGAAATAACCGGAAAGGACAATCTGGATTTCGCCTACAGGGGCTTCAAGACCAAGGTGGCCACCTTTGGTGACGCGCCTTTTTTGGAGTCGGAGTGTGTCTTTTGCGGCAGCTGTGTCTCAGTCTGCCCCACCGGGGCGCTGATGGAAAAGCCCATGCAGGGAAAGGCCCGCCGCTGGGAACTGGATAGGGTAAAAACCACCTGCCCCTTCTGCGGCACCGGCTGCAACTTTGACCTGTGCGTCAAGGAGGGGCAAATAGTTGGAGCTGCCTCAAACCTGGGCAGTGCGGTAAACGGCCGGGCTCTCTGCATAAAAGGGCGGTTCGGCTGGGATTTCGTCTACAGCGATAGTCGTCTTAAGACTCCGCTGATAAAGAAAGACGGGGAGTTTGTTCCCGCCACCTGGGATGAGGCCCTGGATCTTATCGCTGACCGTCTTAAGGACATCAGGCAAAAAAACGGGCCGGAATACTTTGCTGCTTTGAGCTCAGCCAGGTGCACCAATGAGGAGAACTACCTTTTACAAAAATTTGTAAGGACGGTGATGGGCACTAATAGCATAGACCACTGTGCCCGTACATGACACGCCCCCACGGTGGCCGGTCTGGCCACCAGTTTCGGAAGCGGCGCCATGACCAACTCAATATCTGAAATCGCCCAGGCCCAGCTGTTATTACTTGTAGGAACAAATACCACTGAGGCCCACCCTGTCATCGGGTATAAAATGCGGCAGGCAGCAAGGCGGGGAGCTAAGCTCATCGTGGTGGACCCACGCCGGATTGAGCTGGCCGGGGAAGCCGACCACTGGCTCCGCATCCGGCCCGGAACCGATATTCCCCTGCTGAACGGCCTCATGCACATTATCATCGAAGAAGGACTTTACGACCATAGCTTTATTGCTGAGCGCACGGAAAACTTCGAGGCGCTCAAGGAAACTGTTAAAAAATATACACCGGACTGCGTCGCCAGGCTGACCGAAGTGCCGGTGGAAGACCTCCGCCAGGTTGCCCGCCTCTATGCCAATACCGACCGGGCCATGATTTTCTATACCCTGGGCATCACCGAGCACGTGTGCGGGACAAGCAACGTCATGAGCATTGCCAACCTGGCCATGCTGACAGGACATCTGGGCAGGCCCGGAACCGGCGTCAACCCCTTAAGGGGCCAGAATAACGTCCAGGGGGCCTGCGACATGGGAGCGCTGCCCAATGTCTACCCCGGCTACCAGCGGGTATCCGATCCGGCCGCCCGGGCAAAATTCCAGGAGGCCTGGGGTGTAGCCCTTTCAGGAGACATAGGCCTAACCATCCCGGAAATGTTCGATAGGGCTAATGCCGGTGAGATTAAAGCCATGTACATACTGGGGGAGAATCCGGTGCTTACCGACCCCAACAGCAATCACATCCGCTCGGGGCTCAAGAAAATGGAATTCCTGGTGGTTCAGGAGCTCTTCTTCACCGAAACAGCCGAATATGCCGATGTGGTTCTTCCTGCCGCCAGCTTTGCAGAAACCGACGGCACGTTTACAAACACCGAGCGCCGGGTCCAGCGGGTGCGCAAGGCCATAGAGCCTCTGGCCGGGCGCGCCAACTGGCAGACAATAATGGCCCTGTCGGCAAAGATGGGCTATCCCATGCATTACAGGAGCCCGGAAGAGATATTCACCGAAATGGCTGCCCTTACTCCCTCTTATGGAGGAATCAGCTATGCCAGGATGGAGGAAAATGGTATACAGTGGCCGTGCCCAACCTCTGACCACCCGGGAACGCCTTACCTGCACGCCAGGCTCTTTACCCGGGGCAAGGGGCTGTTTCAGGGCATCGACCACATCCCCCCGGCGGAGCTCCCGGACAGTGTTTATCCCTTCCTGCTTTCCACCGGAAGGATTCTGTATCACTATAATGTTACCACCCCCTATTCCGCCGGCATTAACAGCATATGGCCGGAAGAGTACGCCGAGGTTAACCCGGACGATGCAGCCCGTCTAAGTCTGGAAACCGGAAACAGGGTCAGGGTTGCCTCCCGCCGGGGGGAACTGTTCACCAAAATTCAGGTGACAGACAGAGTTCCGCCCGGGATGATCTGGATGTCCTTCCACTACAGGGAAAGCCCCGCCAATGTTCTGACCAGCGATGCGGTGGACCCAATAAGTAAAACCGGTGAGTACAAAGTTTGCGCCGTAAGCATTGAAAGGGCATAGGGGGATTATATATGCGCGAGGTGCCCGTTACCGAGGCTGTAGGCATGGTCCTCGGCCACGACATTACCAGAATAATTCCCGGCCGGGAGAAATGCCTGGCCTTCCAAAAGGGCCACATCATAAAAAATGAAGATGTTCCCCAACTGCTTGACCTGGGTAAAAAGCATATTTACGTTTGGGATCCGGCTCCCGGCATGATTCACGAAGATGAGGCAGCCCTGCGCATAGCCGAGCGGGCCGCAGGGCCCGGCCTCACCTGGGACCGGCCCAACCAGGGAAAGGTTAACCTTAAGGCCGCCCATGACGGCCTTATCAAGGTAAAAAAAGACCTGCTATACGAAATAAACGGCACAGATGGAATTGTATTTGCCACACTGCACAGCAACAGGGTGGCGCACAGGGGCCAGGTCGTGGCCGGAACCAGGGTTATACCTCTCTCAGTACCCGCCCAGACGCTGGAGAATGCAGAAATTCTTTGCAGGCAAAAGGGTCCGCTTATTTTTTTATCAAGCCCTTCCAGCCCCTCTGGGTGGGAGTGGTTACCACCGGGAGCGAGGTTTACGAGGGCAGGATTCGAGACGGCTTTGGCAGTGTGGTCAGGCAAGCAGCCATCCCCCTGGGGGGAAGGCTGCTTGGTCAGGTAATAGTCCCCGACGACCCTGACTACATTGCCATAGAGATCCGCAGGATGATAGGCGAAGGCGCACAGCTTGTCCTGGTTACCGGAGGCATGTCTGTAGACCCGGACGATGTGACCCCGGCCGGAATAAAGGCTGCCGGAGCCGATGTGGCCTTCTACGGGGCTCCGGTGCTGCCAGGCTCAATGTTCATGCTGGCGCACATTGGAAACGTTCCTGTTTGCGGGCTGCCCGGCTGTGTTATGTTTAACCGCACTACCATTTTGGACCTTATTCTGCCGCGCATTTTTGCCGGGGAGCGGGTTGGCCGGAGAGAAATAGCCGCCCTGGGGCACGGCGGCCTCTGTGAAGAGTGTGACGTTTGCCGGTACCCATCCTGTTCATTTGGCAAAACATCTTATTAAAAAGTCGGGGTGTATATACGTGCTGGCTAACGTTTATCTTGAAGAAGCCCGGGAATACCTTCTCAGTCTTATTACTCCCCCGGCAGCGGAACGGGTTCCCCTGGACAAATCGCTGGGAAGAATAATGGCCGGTGATTTTTGCGCTCCCCTGTGCCTGCCGCCCTGCCCGCAGTCTGCAGTTGACGGCTACGCCCTACATGAGCATGATTGCAACCGGAACAAACCGCTTGTAATAATAAAGAATTCCATAAATGGGGATTCTTTAGGCATAACCCTTAGTCCCGGCCAGGCCGCAGAGGTGGTTACCGGAGGCCCCCTGCCTGAAAACACAGGGACTGTAATTCCCCGGGAGTGCGTTGAAATAGCGGGGAAAACCCTCACCCGCACAGCCGGAATCTCTCCGCAAACCAACATCAAGTTGCCGGGAGAAGACTTTTACGCCGGAGAAATTGTTGCCCGCGGCGGAACCCGGGTTGGTCCGGGAATGATGGCCGTACTGGCGGCCTTCGGCCGGCAGGAGGTGCTGGTATACCGCCGGCCAAGGGTTATGGTACTATGTGTGGGAAGCGGAGTTGTATCCTATAAGGTGTCGCCCTCAGCAGGTCAGGTCAGGGATGCCAACGGCCTGATGCTGGCCTCGCTGGCAGCTGTTGACGGGGGACAGGTGGGCGGTGTGGAAATCGCCTGCCAGGAAAAGCCTTCCGAGGCCAGGGAAAAACTAAAAAAAATGCTCCGGCAGGCCGATCTTGTCCTGACTACCGGCGGCGCCGCCTCCGGGAAAGGCGACTGCGCCCTGGCATTGCTAAAGGAACTGGGGGCGCGTATTCTGTTCTGGGGTATGCAGGTAAAGCCCGGCAGCCATAGTGGAGCGGCTGCCTGGGAATCCAAACTGGTGGTTTCTCTTTCCGGAAATCCCGCAGCCTGTGCAGTGGGCTACCATTTACTTGCCGCGCCAGTCATACGTGCCCTTCAGAGGGAGAATCCCCGCCCCAAAGTCGTACCGGCGCTATGCATCGACCCATTCCCCAAAAAGGGGGGACCCCGCCGGTTTATACGGGGCCATGCCCTATTCAACCGGGACTGCTGGACGGTCAGCATACTTCCCGGGCAGAAATCCAGTATGCTGCGATCTTTATTAAACTGCAATTCACTGATCGACCTTCCGGCCGGGCACTCCCCTCTTGAGGCTGGTACGATGGTTTCCCTGATGCTTCTTCCAAACCTGGCAAACCCCTGGGTCTAGAATGCTCCGGAAAAGAGAAAGATGGCCGGCAACCCTGGATGCCCTCAGCAGCCTGAGGGTCTTTGCGGCCGCTGCTCTCTATTGTCTGTTATCGAACAGAACCAGTACCGGCTCGTTTATTGTTTTAGCCAACTCTTTGGTACGTTCTACAACCCTCAGTATTTCCCGATAGGCCCGTTGTGAACCAATCAGCAGAAGGGGCACCCCTATAAAATGGATTCCCAGCCCTCTCGAGAGAAATCCCCCGACAGTCATCGGAAAAGTAACCGTGGGTGTCATATTTGTAAAAATAATTTTTTCATTTAGACCACAGTCGCTATGCAGAAGAGTAATGAGATTTTTTAGGCAGGGCAGCAATACCTTTGACGTGCCCCTCCCCACGCTGAATACTTTATTGCCCTCCTCATCGGTGCCCCGGTATATAATTCTTCCCATATCTTTATAGGTCAGCCTGTTAAATTGGTCGGTATTTAATATCTCTTTCCAGGTAGGTATTCTATCCAGTGGAAGTTTTTTCAAATGCACCGCCGAGGCCAGGGAAGACGAATGTGTTCCTCCAAAGCAGTTATATATAAATATCATAATATCACCCAAAAAGTATTATCTAACTTTTCAAGGTATTTATAAGTCAACTTTTTAACGCCTTTTAGTATATTTTTAATAAGATATCCATTGTATAATTTAACAAACCAGTTATTAAGGGGTCTGCAAGGGTTAGACCAACCGGGGTAAGAATAACTTTATTGAGTAAATTTATTTAAATATAAGGTAAAGGGGGGTCCATAAACCTGTGCAAGCGGGAAAAGCAAAAGGGTTTTTCCGTTCTCCCCCGGGAAAGTTTGGTATACACCTGGCATGGGGAATAGCAGCGGGTATTTCTCTCCTGTTATTGTTTGCAAAAATGGTGGAAGACCTTCTATATCATGAACTTGGCACATTTGATACGGTGGTCGCCCAATTCATTCAAAGCTTTGCCTCCAATGGATTGACAAAGGTGGCTATTTTGATCACCCAAATAGGATCACCTTCTTTTGACATCATCATAATGCTGGCTGCAGGAAGTTATTTTCTGTTTCGTTTGAAACACACCTGGGAGGCCTTGGTTCTGGCCATTAGTTTTGCAGGTGGAGGACTGTTAAGCTATGCCCTGAAAAATATTTTTCACCGTGCCCGCCCGGATATCCAACACCTGGTAAACGCCGGCGGGTACAGCTTTCCCAGCGGACATGCCATGATATCGGCAACCTTTTATGGAATGCTGGGCTATTTAATCTGGCTTAACCTTCGTGAGCGCAATAAACCGTCCTGGTACGTGGCCGTGGTAACGGCTATCTTTATTGTTTCTATTGGAATCAGCCGCATTTACCTTGGAGTGCATTTCCCCAGTGATGTTGCGGCCGGCTTTGCCGCGGGCGGAGCCTGGCTGACAGCCTGTATTATCGGTCTTAATGCCATCAGATACTATAGGAAACATTGAAGATTGGACAACCAGGATTGTTGTCTGTAATATCAGCACCAGCGTTCCGGCCCGGTGTGCGGCTTTATTGAAAGGCATTATTGATCTCCTGCTCAGCTTCAGGAACCAAATCTGCCGGGATACCCCTCGACAATGTTAACCTAATGCCCCCGGCTGGCCAGCATGCGGCGGTATAGCCGGTACTCCCCCACCTTCTGCCACATGAATACATTTTTAAGAAGATGATGGGTTTCCAGCCGGTACCGCAGTGTCTCATAGGGGCGCGGATTATAATATACCGGGTAAAGCAGGTCTGTTTCGGGCCGGATTACCCCTTCTTTCATGGCTATTTCAGCAATAGGGGTCCCGGGTAATAGGCGGATGTTATTTAATACCACTGTGCCCAGGTTTCTTTTCCGGCTGTGCAGCTCGTAGATACGGTCCAGAAGGCGCAGCCCGCTGTCGATGGTCCGGCTGTTTTCTCCGGGCACATTGACCATAAAATGGTACATGGTGACCACCTCTGTCCTGGCGGCAAGGCCTGCGGCCTTTAAAACAGCCTCCTGACTGAGGTTTTTTCCGAGAACCTTCAGCGACTCATCACAAAGGCCGTCGGGAGAAAAGGAAAAACAATTGCACCCGGCCTCTTCAAAAAGGCCTATATTGAGATCATCCAGATGGTCTTCCCGGAAAAAGCCGCTCCAGGCAATCCTTATCTTCCGGCGAAGCAGTTCCCGGCAAATTGTCTCCAGGTGTCCGGAAGGAATGTTCACCACCGGGTCATTGAAATGAAAATTCTTTATACCGTATTCCCTGTGCAGGAACTCCAGCTCATCCACCACCCCGGCAGGCCGGCGGCAGCGCAGTTTTTTTCCCTGGAGCCGGGGATATACGCAGTAGGTGCAGTTTAAGGGGCACCCCCGCTTGGTTTCAATCCCGATGGCGGGAACATAATTATTGATCCCCTCGTAGAGTCTGGTGGACAGAAGCTCCCTTGCCGGCACAACGTACCGGGTCATGTCGTAGTCCGCCGAAGGTGGACTGACCAGCACTTTGCCGCCATCCCTGCGGCACAGTCCTTTTATGCCTGGCGGATTAGCCAAAGAGGCCAGCAGGGCCGGAAACGATGCCTCGGCTTCACCGACAAGGCCATAATGAATTTCAGGCAGCTCCCGCATGATCCGCTCCGGGAAGAGGGAAAACCCCGTTCCCCCGGCCACCAAAAAGGCCCGGGGAAGAAGCGCCGCAGCCAGCCGCACCGCCGTTACAAAAGGCGGAATAAGAGAGCTGGTCTTATTGGCCAGGGGATCGATATTACGCAGCGAAAAGCCCACCACCTCCGGCCGGTAGCCCAGTAGCCTGTCCTTTAGCGATCCGAAGGGGTCGGCCTCAATATTCATGTCCAGCAGATCCACCTGGTGGCCGGCCTTTTTCAGATGGGTGGCCAGAGAAACTATTCCGATGGGATAAACCTTTTCCTGGGAAAGCCCTTCTACCGAAGGGGCCTGGACCATAAGTACCCGCAGTGTAATCACTCCAATAATAAAATTCCGAAGTATTTGATGAAATCCCCCTGGTCCGCCAGTGTCCGGAGAGAAAAACCTGCCCTTTTCACCGTTTCAAACACATCAATCCCCGACCCCTCCATCGAAGGCCTGGTATCCTTGGTGTTGCGGCAGCTTCCGTATCCAGACAGAGGTTGGCCAGACTTTCCTGACTTTTTCCGGCAATCACCAGGGCGGTGTCCGATCCCAGGGGCAAAAGCTCCGTTGTGTAAAGTTTCCGCAGGGCCAGCTGTTCTCTGATCCACCCGGCCCAATAGACTTTACCGTTATACGTGTTGATAAACATATTCAAATCGAACACGGCGGCTTTTTCCGGGCAGTGATCGAAAAAAAAGTCATGTATCAGCAGTAATCCGCCTTGTTTAAGGCATGCCGCGGCCCTGTCCAGAAGATCCGAAATCTCCTTTTCCGAATAGGCGTGAACTATATTGGAAAGGATGATCAGGTCAAAGTGACCTTCCTTTACGGGCCAGGGCTCCAGTATATTGGCGGGACAAAAGTGAATCCTGTCATGATGCCCCTTTTCCCCAAGCAGCTCCCGGGCATAGTCAAGCACCTGCGGAAGGTCCATTAAAGTTGCCCGCAGCTTTGGAAAATGATCCAGAAAGCCGGCTGAAACCCATCCGGAACCCGACCCGACATCCAGTATTTCCCCTGACAGGTCAGCATCTGCAAAAAAAGGCAGTATCTCTTTAACCTTGGTTTTGGCCACACAGCCCATAGCCCGGCTGTATTGGCGCATGCGCCGGACTATCTGTTCCGGCTCTTCGTCCGGTTTGGCGAAATTCTTCCTGCCGCCATTCCTGAGGCAGCTTCCCAGGCTCCTCCAGCCGGGGAAAAGATGTTTTCTCCACAGTATGGAATCTCCCTGATACCCCTCAGTATGCTTTACCAGGAATACACTGGATATTTTGGTGTTAAAATAGGTTTCACCATAACGGCTGATCAGCCCCAGGGCACAGAGGGCCTGCAGGAATCGCTCCAGCCCTTCCTGCTGCAAATCCAGTCCCCGGGAGATTTCTTCCGCTGTTTTCCCCCCGGGCTCCAGCAGGGTAAAGATTCCCAGCTCCACAGCGGTGAATAGGGCCTCCGAGTACCAGTAGCCCGTAGCCAGGTCTTCCAGGTATTGAGAGCCTTCTTCCTGGGGATCATGCTGCAGATACGATAAAAATCTCACCGTCGCACACTTCCTTTACACTTCCGGCCCGTTTACTCCCGCAGCCTCAAAAGTAAGCATTTCACAGATGACCTGTGCCGCCGACTCCACAATATTCATGGCCAGCGCCGCCCCGGTGCCTTCACCCAGGCGAAGGCTCAGATTCAGCAGAGGATTGAGCCCCAGATCTTCCAGCATAAATTTGTGGCCATATTCCATGGAACAGTGCGCTGCAATCATATACTCAACGGAATCCGGGGCCAGAGCCCTGGCCAGCAGCGCTCCGGCAGTGGAAATAAACCCGTCGACCAACACAGGCACCCTGTGATAGGCCGCCCCCAGTATTAATCCTGCAATTCCGCCGATCTCAAAACCGCCCACCTTGGCCAGTACATCCACCGGGTCCCCGGCGTCCGGCCGGTTAGTGTCAATGGCTTTTTCAATGGCCCTTATTTTATTCTCCAGAGCTTCGTCACTGATTCCTGTCCCCCTGCCGGTAACCTCCCGGACCGGGCGTCCCGAAAATACCGCCAATATAGCGCTGCTGGGAGTGGTATTGCCAATTCCCATATCCCCGGTGGCCAAAAGCTCAACGCCGTCACGTACCAGGCTGCCCACTATTTCAATGCCGCTTTCCAGCGCCCGCTCGGCCTGCTCCCGGGTCATCGCCGGCCCCCGGGCCATATTGCGGGTTCCCGGAGCTATTCTGTATGAAAGAATTTTCCCTTCCCTCACCAGTGCGCCAAGATCGGCGGCCACTCCCATATCCACCACCACCACCCGGGACCCGGCCACTGCCGAAAGCACATTGATGGCTGCTCCACCCCGTACAAAGTTATTCACCATCTGGGGTGTCACCTCCTGCGGAAATGCGCTCACTCCTTCACTGACAACCCCGTGATCCCCGGCCATGGTAACCACCACTTTGCTTTTTACGGAAGGCTTCAGGGTCTCTTTAATGCCTGATAGCTGTTCCGCCAGAACCAGGAGTTCGCCCAGGCTTCCCCGGGGAATAGCCAGCTGATTCAGATAGTCCCTGGCTTTCACGCTCCATTCCCGGCTTACCGGTTTGATATCGGCAACCACTTTATAAAGTTCGGAACTCATTTTAAAAACCTCCTATCTTCTACTGTTCAGAATTTGGTGAATATGACCGCCAGTACCGCCAGGGTCAACACTTCCACACACTCACTGGCAGCCCCCAGTGTATCTCCGGTGATTCCCCCTATTCTTCTGGCCATATACCATTCCAGCAATGCCGTCCCGGCCGGAACTGCAATCAAAAGGATAAGCCCGGGCAGCCTGATCAAAGATACGGTCAGGATCAAAACGGTTAGCGAGTTATAAAACATTTCCCGGATGCCCACGTGGACTGTAAAGCCCCCGGTTCCCCCGGCAGGCCGGGCATAAGGGTAACAGGCCGCGCCATACACCTGGGACCAGCGTCCCAGCGCAGTGGCCAGTATTAGCGCCACTCCCTGCATGGCTGCAGGCATCTGTCCCAACAGCACAAATTTAGCCAGCACCACCAGGACTCCCGCCATAACCCCGTGAGACCCGACCCGGCTGTCCCTCATTATTTCCAGCATGCGTTCCCGGGGCTTCCCGCTGAAAAGCCCGTCCGCGGTATCCATCAGACCGTCCCCGTGCAAATTCCCGGTTATTATTACCAGGAAGGCCAATGCCACAAGGCTGCCCACCGGAGGCGCAAAAACCAGTAACGTCAACGCATGCAACGCAGCGGCGCAGGACCCGAGCAGCAACCCGACCAGAGAAAAAAACGCCATGGATCGGGCCAGCTTTTTTTCATCCACCCCGCCCCGGACAGTGACCGGTATTTTTGTTAGAAATTGCAAGGCCAATAAAAATTCCAAGGTTAAACCACCATCTTTTGCTTATATTGTAATTCTTATGCGGTCGGGAGACGGTAGACGGGAGATTCCGGCACTACTGATATGCCAACTAATACTGCATGATAAAGGGTTTAGGCATTCCTCTGTCAGGCTTTTATTAACCATAGAGTAGAGCAAAAACTCCCGTCTCCCGACCTGTAATTCCGGCCCCCTGGGGTCAGTCCCTGATCGCAGCGGAAGGCCTGGCTGCATGAGATGCCTGCTTTGTTCTCACCGCCGCCTGGTAAACCAGCACACTTACCAAAAGGCTCAGGAAGTAGCTGATGTCCGCTCCACCCAGGTAGTTTCTGGCAATCGGCCCGGCGTAAAGAACAGAACTCATAAAGGGTATGGAGATAGACACACCGCAAAGAAATGAAATAATTCCAATCCATCCCTTTGGTTCATCTTTCCGTAATGGGTTTGCCCTGTGATAATAAAAGTCACTCAGCACCACGCCCAGCCAGGGAGCGATCCAGTAAGAGAGCAGCAGCAGGAAATTAGTATAGGTATGGGCTAATTCACCGCTCCCAAAGGAAATTATCAGCGCGCCGAGGCCGGCGGTCAGAAGGGCTGAAGCCCACCGCTTCAGCGGCAGGCCCATGGCCAGGGCCGCCAGTCCACCGCTGTACATGGCCATGGCATTAACCGGCAGAATACTGAGAATTACAGTAATCAGGGCCGGTATGGTGAAAACGCCCATAAGCGTGGCAAAGAAATCCATGGGACCTGAATGCATACCCAGTGTTGCCGTCAGGGCGCCTAAAATTTCCAGCCAGATACAAACGGTAAGCGCTCCCCAAAAAGAAAACAGCCACAGTTTTTTCTTCGGGGTGTTTTCCGGCCCCCTGGGGTCAGTCCCTGATCGCAGCGGAAGGCCTGGCTGCATGAGATGCCTGCTTTGTTCTCACCGCCGCCTGGTAAACCAGCACACTTACCAAAAGGCTCAGGAAGTAGCTGATGTCCGCTCCACCCAGGTAGTTTCTGGCAATCGGCCCGGCGTAAAGAACAGAACTCATAAAGGGTATGGAGATAGACACACCGCAAAGAAATGAAATAATTCCAATCCATCCCTTTGGTTCATCTTTCCGTAATGGGTTTGCCCTGTGATAATAAAAGTCACTCAGCACCACGCCCAGCCAGGGAGCGATCCAGTAAGAGAGCAGCAGCAGGAAATTAGTATAGGTATGGGCTAATTCACCGCTCCCAAAGGAAATTATCAGCGCGCCGAGGCCGGCGGTCAGAAGGGCTGAAGCCCACCGCTTCAGCGGCAGGCCCATGGCCAGGGCCGCCAGTCCACCGCTGTACATGGCCATGGCATTAACCGGCAGAATACTGAGAATTACAGTAATCAGGGCCGGTATGGTGAAAACGCCCATAAGCGTGGCAAAGAAATCCATGGGACCTGAATGCATACCCAGTGTTGCCGTCAGGGCGCCTAAAATTTCCAGCCAGATACAAACGGTAAGCGCTCCCCAAAAAGAAAACAGCCACAGTTTTTTCTTCGGGGTGTTTTCCGGCAGATACCGCGCGTAATCCGTGCTGATGGGGCAGTAACTGATCTGGTAAGAAAATACCACTGCAATGGTGAGAATAAACATCCCCAGATTGAATCCACCTGCTGCGGGAGCGGCATGGCTCATAATTTCAGGCAAATTTTGCACGGTTATCACAGACATGAAAATAAAAAGCACGCCAATAATAAGCGACATCCAGTGGGCAAAGGCGTGGATGAAGTTATAGCCATACACGGCGACAAGCAGAGTAACGGCGGTGATCAACAATAAAGAAGAATGATAGCTCAAAGGCAAAATCTTCTGCAGAGCCATAACGGCAAGCACCAGATTGACTCCCAGCCAGCCGATGTTATTCACCAGGTTTAAAAATGACAGTCCGAATACTCCCGTCCTCCCAAAGGCTCTTTTACTTGCAGGAATCAGAGGCCGGCCCAATTCCGCCCCTATGGACGAACTTAAGGCAAGGAAAGCCGCTCCGGCAATATTGCCGATAATTATTGCCAGTATGGCATACTTCAGTGACAGCCCGAATTCGATCCCCAAAAACCCGGTAAACCAGGTGACCACATTCAGGTTGATGGCAAACCAGATGGTAAACATTTGCCTTGGCCGGCCGTGCCGTTCCTCCTTTGGGATGGTTTCAACACCATAAGGCTCCACTTCCAGAACTTTTTCCTGATACGCTGTCTCGATCATAATTCTCCCTCCCTGAAAAACCTTTAAAAAAAGAAAAATCCACAACCCAAATGGGTGTGGATTTTACCTTCATCCTCACCTAAGCTGACCTATACTCGAGGCAGCATAGTGTTTTACAGGCAGGTCTCCTGACTCAGGTTCATCGCTTCATTGCCCCTTCCCCCATAAGGAGTGGTAATGGCAACTGCTTCCCCATACAGTGGCGGGTCCGCCCGGGAATCTCACCCGGTTCCCTATTCTCCCTTGCGGGCACCTGTAAAAAAAATATGAAAATATTCTATTACGCATAGTATAGTAAATATTTAAAACTGTCAAGCCCGTGGCGTTCCCGGATCAGGATCGGTTTTTACGGTTTTTCCCGCAGTATTTATTACTATCCATCACCAGGATTATCGCCGTTTTTTAGCATGCTTTAATATTCTGGAGCCAATATCGCTTAGAATGGAGTATAACTTTTATGGATTAACAAGTTAAGGGCCGGACCCCATAGTCCCTGGGAAAATTTTTGTAACACTTCTTCCTCCTTTACCATATTATGTAAATACAAAACAAAACCCCAAAGGAGGAATTTCATATGGGCTTCGGTTTTGGCGGTGGATTTTCCCCATTCTCAAACCCGTTGTTTTTATTGCTCTTCTTATTGTCTCGCCGCCGCCGCTTTATTTAAAGTGGTACAAATTTCCTGTTTACCTGATAGTATGACCTTATAACAAAATTATTTTATTAAGGAGGCAGTATTTATGGGTTTTGGATACGGTGGAGGTACCGGTGGAGGCTATGGTGGGGGCTATAGCGGGTATCCTTACTTTGATGGCAGCTTCATTCTTTTCTTGATACTGATCCTGCTGGTCTTCGGCACTATGCCATATTATGGTGGCGGCTACTAT
>JAMCVT010000145.1 GCA_023475565.1 Actinomycetota bacterium | reverse complement strand
CGGGGGGTTAAGAAGGGGGAACTCCCCCTTAATTGCGGGGTGGGGCGCTATAGCCCAGGGGCGGCAGCCCCTTTTTTAGATAGATATGGGGGCGCCAGCCCCCATTTTTTTACGTTCAGGAGAACAGTTGTTCCTGCCGGATTTTTATGTTATGTTATATAAGTAAAATTATTGGGCAAATCCCTTTCACGGAGGAAGAAATGCAGGACAGAATAATTATAAAGGGCGCCAGGGCCCACAACCTTAAAAACATTGACATTGAGATACCCAGGGATAAGCTGGTGGTGATCACCGGCCTATCCGGATCGGGTAAATCCTCCCTGGCCTTTGACACCATTTACGCCGAGGGGCAGCGCCGCTATGTGGAGTCACTCTCGGCCTATGCCAGGCAGTTTCTCGGCCAGATGGACAAGCCGGACCTTGACTATATCGAGGGACTGTCCCCCGCTATATCCATAGATCAGAAGACCACCTCCCACAATCCCCGCTCTACTGTGGGAACGGTGACCGAGATTTATGATTACCTCAGGCTCTTTTTCGCCAGGGTGGGAAGGCCTCACTGCCCCAACTGCGGGGAGCGGATCAGCAGGCAGGCCGTGCAGCAGATGGTAGACCAGCTGATGGATCTCCCCGAGGGCGCCCGGCTCACCGTTATGGCCCCGGTGGTGCGGGGCAAAAAGGGCGAGCACACCAAACTTTTGGACGATATTCGCCGCAATGGCTTTGTAAGGGTCAGGGTGGACGGGGAAATGAGGGAAATCATCGAAGAAATTAAGCTGGAAAAGAATAAAAAGCACACTATTGAAATAGTGGTGGACCGGATAATTGCCCGCCCGGGGTCGGCCAAGCGTCTGGCCGATTCCCTGGAAACAGCTCTGAGCCACGCCGGGGGCCTGGTGTCGGTGGCGGTGTCAGACCGGGAGGAGACAATATTCAGTGAAAATTTTGCCTGTCCGGACTGCGGTGTAAGCATACCCGAGCTGGCCCCCCGTCTTTTTTCTTTCAATAACCCCTTTGGGGCCTGCCCGGCCTGCACCGGACTGGGCGTGAAACAGGAAATAGACCCGGACCTGCTCATTCCGGACAGGGAGAAGACCATAAAGGATGGCGCCATCCAGGGCTGGATGAGGAGCATGAACGCCTATTCCATACTGGAGGCGGTGGCCCAAAAATACTCCTTCAGCCTGGACGTGCCGGTGGGTGAGATGAGTCCGGAAGACCTCGGCAGGATACTGTACGGCACCGGAGGAGAGCTGGTGAATGTTAATTTTGTTGACTCGTACAGCCGCAGCCATACTTACAAGGTCCCCTTTGAGGGGGTTCTTAATAACCTGGCCAGGCGCTACAGGGAGACCAACTCCGACTACATGCGCCGGGAGATTGAGCAGTACATGGGCACCAGGCCCTGTCCCCAGTGCGGGGGCACCAGGCTGCGGCCCGAGGCCCTGTCGGTCAGGGTGGGAGGACAGAATATAGACCAGGTCACCCGCATGACTGTTATTGACTCCCTCAATTTTTTTAACGGTCTTGATCTGACCGATCGGGAGAGGATTATAGGCAGGCGGATACTCAAGGAAATAAACGAGAGGCTGGGGTTTCTGGTTAATGTGGGGCTTGACTACCTGACTCTCAACCGGGCGGCGGGGACCCTTTCCGGGGGAGAGGCCCAGAGGATAAGACTGGCCACCCAGATAGGCAGCGGCCTTATGGGTGTGCTGTATATTCTGGACGAGCCCAGCATAGGGCTGCACCAGAGGGACAACCGGAGGCTTCTGGACACACTTACCAGGCTGAGAGATGTGGGCAACACACTTATAGTGGTTGAACATGATGAAGATACCATTCGCCAGGCCGACTACATCATAGACATGGGGCCCGGGGCCGGGGAGCACGGTGGAGAGGTGGTGGCCAGAGGGACAATTGACGAGATTATCGGCAGTCCGGACTCCATTACCGGCCAGTATCTCAGCGGCAGCAGGCGGATACCGGTGCCGGACAGCCGCCGCCGGCCCAATGGAAAGGGAATCACCGTGGTGGGGGCCTCTGAGCACAACCTTAAAGATTTAGACGTGTATTTCCCGCTGAACCTGTTTATATGCGTCACCGGGGTTTCCGGCTCCGGCAAGAGCACCCTGGTCAATGAGATATTGTACAAAAAACTGGCTTCCAGTCTGAACAGGTCCCGTGTAAAGCCCGGGGCCTGCAGGGAAATAAAAGGGATAGAAAACCTGGACAAGGTCATCGATGTGGACCAGTCACCCATCGGCCGCACCCCCAGGTCCAATCCGGCCACCTACACCGGGGTATTCAACGATATAAGGGACCTTTTCTCCCTGACCCCGGAGTCCAGGGTCAGGGGGTACAGGCCCGGGCGGTTTAGCTTCAATGTCAAGGGGGGGCGCTGCGAGGCCTGCCAGGGCGACGGCATTATCAAGATAGAGATGCATTTTCTGCCCGATGTCTACGTTCCCTGCGAGGTGTGCAAGGGGCTGCGCTATAACCGCGAGACCCTGGAGGTAAAATACAAGGGAAAAAATATATCGGATGTGCTTAATATGACGGTGGACCAGGGGGTGGAATTCTTTCAGAATCTGCCTAAAATATACCGCAAGCTCAAGACCCTTCAGGACGTGGGACTGGGCTATATAAGGCTGGGCCAGCCGGCCCCGGAGCTGTCCGGGGGTGAGGCCCAGAGGGTTAAGCTGGCCACCGAGCTGTCCCGCCGGTCCAATGGGAAAACGGTGTATATACTGGATGAGCCCACCACCGGGCTGCATACCGACGACATAAAGAGGCTTCTGGGTGTGCTGTACAGGCTGGTGGAAGCCGGTGACACCGTAATAGTGATAGAGCACAACCTGGACGTAATTAAAACGGCGGACTATATAATCGACCTGGGGCCCGAGGGGGGCGACAGGGGCGGAACCCTGGTGGCCTGCGGGACCCCGGAGGAAGTGGCGGGCAGCCCCTCCTCGTATACCGGCCAGTTTCTGCAGACAGTGCTTGGCTTATGCTAAGAGGCTTATATTATGCGGTCGGAATACAGGAGTCAGAATCCAGGTGCGACCGGGCAAGGTCGTGTGATTTAGCGGGTGGAACTCCCGTCCGGTAAGGCTTAACCAAGCCACCGGTAGCGAGTCATGGATGTAAGGAAGTAATTCCTTGCATTAAGCGTTGACAGTCA
>JAMCVT010000083.1 GCA_023475565.1 Actinomycetota bacterium | reverse complement strand
ACCCCCTTCCGTCTGCAAGCTGCAACATTTTGATTTTATCTCAGTTTGGCGTGTCCATCAATCCGGGGGAGGTTCAGGACATTCTGAATTCTGACTTCTGGATTCTGTATTCCGACCGGATGTCCTGGCAGTATAAGCGGTATGTAATATTTTATCCTTTCAGGGCAAAAAAGAAAAGCTTATTGTACATATAACCTCTTCTGCCGGAAAATACTATTTTTGTGTTGCAGCTTGCAGACGGAAGGGGGTGTATGCATGAAAAGGTCCCGTTTAATATGGCTTTTAATATTAGGTTTATTTGTCTCGCTGGCCTTTACGGGGTGTCAGGCCCAGAGAAAACCCGCTCCCGGTGCGCCGGGCACGGGTACTGCGCCGGCTCCCACGGCTAATAACCCGACAGCTTTACCCACCAACCCCAACGAGATGGCCAAACTGTCCGACAGTCTGGCCAAGGAGGCGGCCAAGGTCAAGGGGGTAAACAAGGCTACTGTGGTGCTGACCTTCAATACCGCCCTGGTGGGCCTTGATCTTAAGTCCGGAGCCGACGCCAACACAGTAAAGTCAGAGGTGGGCAGTGTAATAAAGAAATCCAACAATCTGATTAAAAATGTGCTGGTCAGCACCGACCCGGAGCTTAACTCCAGGCTGGTGCGGATAAGCAGGGGCATAGCCCAGGGTAAGCCGGTGGACACCTTTACCAAAGAAATAGATGAAATAAGGAGCCGCCTGTCTCCCACCGCGAAGTAATATTGAATCCGGGTATATGGCCCGGATTTTTTTATATGGACATGGAAATTATGCCATGCGATAATTTCCCAGGGGGTTAAGAAGGGGGAGTTCCCCCTCATTGCGGGGTGAAGGACCGATAGTCCTGAGGGGCGGCAGCCCCTTTTTTATCTCTTGCAAAGAGGAGGTTTTCCCCGGCCCGAAGAATTAACAGTACATAATTGCACGGGGGTAGGCTATGAAGGATTACCTGGTGGATGCCGTTGTATTGAAATCGGCCAGGACTAGAGAGGCTGACAGAGTTCTCACCCTTTACACCAGGCAGGTGGGGAAAATAAGGGCCATGGCCCACGGGGTTGAGAAGCCTGCCAGCAGGAAGCGGGGGGCTGTTCAGCCTTTTAGCTATTCCAGGCTGCTGCTGCGCAGGGGAAGGGAAATTGACTCGGTGAGCCAGGGAGAGGGAGTGGAAATATTTCCTGCCCTGAGACAGAACCTTGACGGGCTGGCCAGGGCCAGCTATATTGCGGAAATGGTTGATGCCTTTACAGTGGATGAAGATCCCAACACCGGTGTTTTTGAGCTGCTTTTAGCCACTTTCGACATACTGGGCCGGGGCAGCGACCATATTGCGGCCAGGGCCTTCGATATAAAGCTCATGTCCCTGGTGGGGTACCGGCCGGGGCTGGAGTGCTGTGTAATGTGCGGGTCGGCCGGGGGGGAAAGGTTATGGTTTGTGCCCGGCCAGGGGGGAATAGTCTGCGCTGAATGCGGTCCCGGCCCCGGCGGGGGACTTGAAATAAGCAGGGGTTCCCTGGAGACGCTGAAGGCTCTTTTGCGCTGGGATATTGGGAGAATTTACCAGATCAGGCCTGATCCCCGGACGGGCAGGGAAATAGCCGGTGTAATGAAAAGATTTGTTGAATACCAGCTTGAAAAGAGCATTAAGTCGGCCAGGTTTGTGGAACTGTTGGAGAAGGGATTTAGCTTTTGATAATGAATAATTTCTTCCTGTGCAGGGTTAAATATAGGCAAATGAAAAAACCGGATGGCTAAAGGAGGTAACCCTTCATGGATGAGTTGGAAAAAATAGATCTTATCCGGTCCAGGGCCGGGGTGGGGTACAGGGAGGCCAGGGAGGCCCTGGAGACTGCCGGCGGTGACGTGGTTCAGGCGCTGATTAACATCGAGGAGAGGGGAAATAATTTTTCAGAGAAAATGCAGAGCAGGGGACAGGAAATTTTCGGGCAGGTAAAAGGGATGCTTGAAAAGGGCCGGGAAACAAAAATAAGGGTCAAGCAGGGCGACCGGACCGTGCTGGAGCTGCCCGCCTCGGTGGGCGCCCTGGGGATACTGGGCGCCCTGGCCAGCAGCGAGCTGGCTGTGCTGGGAGCCCTGGGCAGCGTGGCGGCCATGGCCAACAAATATACCCTGGAAATAGACAGGAAAGAGGGCCGGGCCGAAGAGGAATCCAGGCCGGACCCTACTTAGGGAGGGACCGCGAAACCGCCGGCGGAACCCTCCCCGGGGAAATTGGCGCGGTAAAAGAAAGGCATACTGCAGAGAAAGTTTTGCATACTGTCAAAGAAGAGGTGAAGGACTCGGCGGGCCAGGTAAGGTCATGGTTTAATAATGTAAGGAAAGAGGGTCTCTGGGACCGGGACAGTAAAAGGAGAAGGTCCCGCAGGGGGGCCCCGGGAACAGGCAGGGGCCTGCGCTAGACCCCCGCCGGAAGATTTGTCTGACCGTTTTCCAAATGCCTTGACTAGCGCATTTGGTAATGATAAATTAGAAAAAGAAATTTTTACGGAGGCAGTTGTTTCTTTATAGAAGTTTTTGTTTCTGGAAGTGTAAAAAAGGTCTGTTTCTAATAGAATATACTGGTGATGATGGAAAAGAGTAACACAGTAAGTTTTCACAGAGAGCCGGAGGCGGTGCGAGCCGGTAAAGCAGGCTGTGTGAAGGGAGTTCCTGAACCGTTCCTTTTGAGTGGGCTGCCCCCGGAGGGGCGGCCAATCAGGGTGGAACCGCGGGAGATACCTCCCGTCCCTGGCTATGACCGGGACGGGGGGTTTTTTATTTTAGGCCGGTGTTTTTAACAGTAGAGAATAAAATACCTTTATTGAGGAGGACTGGAGTTGAATTTTCAGGAATTGATTATGGCCCTGAACAGTTTTTGGTCAGGGCAGAAATGTATTATTCAGCAGCCCTATGACGTAGAGAAAGGAGCGGGAACCATGAACCCGGCCACCTTTCTGAGAGCGCTGGGCCCCGAGCCCTGGCGGGTGGCCTACGTGGAGCCCTCCCGCAGGCCAGCCGACGGCAGGTACGGTGAGAACCCCAACCGGCTGCAGCATTATTACCAGTACCAGGTTATTTTAAAGCCCTCCCCGGACGATGTGCTGGAGGTTTATTTGGAAAGCCTGAGGGCCATCGGGATAGACCCGGACAGGCACGACGTCCGCTTCGTGGAGGACAATTGGGAGTCGCCCACCCTGGGGGCCTGGGGCCTCGGGTGGGAGGTCTGGCTGGACGGCATGGAGGTTACCCAGTTCACCTATTTTCAGCAGTGCGGGGGGATAGACTGCCACCCGGTCTCGGCTGAAATCACCTACGGGCTGGAAAGGCTGGCCATGTTCATTCAGGAGGTTGACAGCGTCTACGACATCCGGTGGGTTGACCGGGTAAGCTATGGAGACGTTCATCACCAGGGTGAGGTGGAGCACTCCCACTACAACTTTGAAGAGGCCGATACCGGCATGCTGTTTAAAATGTTCGATATGTTTGAGCAGGAGGCCCTCAGGGTCAATGAAAAAGGGCTGGTTCTCCCGGCCTATGACTACGTGTTGAAGTGCTCGCACACTTTTAACCTTCTGGACGCCAGGGGAGCCATCAGCGTGACCGAGCGGACAGGATTCATACACCGGGTCCGCAACCTGGCCCGGTCCTGTGCCGAGGAATATGTAAAGCAGCGTGAGAAACTGGGCTATCCCCTGCTTAAGTTGAAGGGGGCTGCAGTATAATGAAAGATTTTTTATTGGAAATAGGCACTGAGGAAATGCCCGCCCGCTTTGTGGGGCCGGCTCTGGATCAGCTGAAGGAATTAACCGAAGGTGTTTTAAAGGAAAAAAGGATTGGTTTTAAAAGCGTAAGGTCCGTAGGCACCCCCAGGAGGCTGGCCGTATATGTGGACGGCCTTGCGGACAGCCAGCAGTCCCTGTTAAAAGAAGTAAAGGGGCCGGCTCTTAAGGTGGCGTATAACCAGGCGGGGGAGCCAACCCCTGCGGCCCTGGGGTTCGCCAAAAGCCAGGGGGTTGATATATCCGGGCTGGTGGTCAAGACGGTGGGGCCGGTGGAGTATGTTTTTGCCAGGAAAAGCGAAGAGGGCAGGCCCACCGGGGAAGTGCTGCAGGAAATGTGTCCTGCACTGGTAACCGGGCTGCACTTTCCCAAGCCCATGCGCTGGGGGGACCTGGAATTCAGGTTTGCCAGGCCCATCAGGTGGATGCTGGCACTGTACGGCGGGGATCTGGTGAGCTTCAGGCTGGCCGGCCTTGATTCCGGCAGAATAACATACGGCCACAGGTTTTTAAGCAGCGGCCCGCTGATCATAGGCAGCCCCCGGGAGTATTTCGACCGGCTGGGAGATGCTTTTGTTATTGTTGACCCCGATAAAAGAAAGGAAACCGTAATGGGCCAGGTGCTGGCGGTGGCCGGGGCCGAAAAAGGCCGGGTGGAAATGGACGAGGACCTGCTTGACGAGGTCACCAACCTGGTGGAATACCCCACGGCCTTTGCCGGCAGCTTTGACCCCTCGTATCTCAGGGTTCCCAAAGAGGTGCTTATAACCGCCATGAAGGAACACCAGAGATACTTCCCGGTCACCCGGGACGGCTCCCTTATGCCCAGATTCATAGGGGTCCGCAATGGTACTGAAAAACATATCGGCACGGTGCGGGCCGGCAATGAAAAGGTTCTCCGGGCCAGGCTGGCCGATGCCGCCTTTTTCTGGGACGAGGACCTTAAAACACCTCTGGCCGACAGGGTGCCTTCCCTTAAGAAGATAGTCTGGCAGGAAAGCCTGGGGTCTGTTTATGACAAGGCTGAGAGGATTGTCTCTCTGGCCTCCTTTATCGGGGAGATGCTTAACATCGGGGATAAAGTGCAAAAGGCGGTAAAGAGGGCGGCCATGCTGGCTAAGGCCGACCTGGTTTCCAACATGGTTTATGAATTTCCCGAGCTTCAAGGAGTAATGGGAAGGGAGTACGCACTGAAATCCGGGGAGGACCGGGATGTGGCCGAAGGTATATTCGAGCACTATCTGCCCAGATTCGCCGGGGACGTGCTGCCTGCCTCCATGGTGGGAAGGGTCTTAAGCCTGGCTGAAAAATTTGACACCCTGGCGGGCTGTTTTGCGGTTAACATCCAGCCCACCGGATCCCAGGACCCCTATGCCCTTCGCCGCCAGGCCATGGGTGTCTGCAATATAATACTGGACGGGGGGCTTGCCCTTTCCCTGGGGGAAGTAATCGCCAGGGCTTACCAGGGCTATGGCGGCATGTCTTTAAAGGCCGGCCTGGACTCTGTGGCGGGCGACCTGGAGGAGTTTTTCAGGCAGAGGATCAGAGGGCTCCTGACTGACCGGGGCTTTGCTTACGACATTATCGACGCAGTGCTGGCCGGTGGGGTCGATGACATACTGGGAGTTTTAAAAAGAGTGGAGGCGCTGGCCTGTTTCAGGCGGGAGACTGCCTTTGATGCCGTGATCACAGCGTACAGCAGGGCCAATAATCTTTCCAAGAAATATGACCGGACTGATGTTTCCCCGCAGCTTTTCCAGCATCAGGCAGAAAAGGAGCTGTACGAAGCACTGGCCGGGGTGCGGCAAAAAGTGGCCGAGCTCCTGGACATGAGGGATTACCAGGGCGTGCTGCGGCAGGTGGCTCTTCTGCGGGGGCCGGTGGACAGCTTTTTTGATGCTGTCATGGTCATGGTGGATAATGAAAAGGTTCGTGACAACCGCCTGGCCCTTCTCAAAAGCGTGGCCGTGCTGGCCCGGCCCTTGGCAGACCTGAGCAGGATAGTGGTGGCGGGATAGCCCGAATAATTGTCTTGAATAGTGGACTGAAAGAACATATAATATATAGTATTAATGCTTTGCATATAATTAGTATGACATATATGCTCTTTTAAGGGGCGATTGAATTTGGAATTTACCAAGCGGCAGGAGACCATATTGGAAATTGTCAAAAAACAAGGTCCTATTACGGGAGAGCAGATTGCCGAAAGACTTTCACTGACCAGAGCCACCTTGAGGCCCGACATGGCCATACTGACCATGTCGGGGGTTCTGGGGGCGCGCCCCAGGGTCGGGTACTTTTACAACGGTAAAACCCCCGACAAGCTGGTGGCTGAAAAACTCCACAAGGTCAAGGTGGGGACCGTCAAGTCGGTGCCCGTGGTGGTGGAAGAGAACTGCTCTGTGTACGATGCCGTGGTAACAATGTTTATATCCGATGTGGGCACCCTTTTCGTGGTCAAGGAGGGTGGGTTCCTGGAAGGGGTCATATCCCGGAAGGACCTTCTCAAAATTACCCTGGGCGTTCATGATATCCACAAGCTGCCGGTGGGGGTAATTATGACCAGGATGCCAAATGTAATATATACCGATCAGGACGAGTCGGTCTGGTCGGCGGCTAAAAAAATACTGAATCATGAGATTGATGCCCTTCCGGTGGTCAGGCAGAAGGAAGAGATGGAAGGCAGGGCCGGCCTGGAAGTGGTGGGGCGTCTCAGCAAAACCAGTATTGCCAGGGTTTTTGTAGAATTAGGAGAAGATGGCCAATAAGTCGTCAGTAATCGGACATCGGGATAGAAGTCATTTGACCACAATTCAAATGACAACGAGCCTGAATACTGACGACTGACATCCGATGTCTGATATGGAAAGGGAGGGTTTCTTATAAACATTGGGAATAAATCCAATCCGGTGGTGTACATAATATCTGATTCCATAGGTGAAACCGCTGAGCTGGTGGCTAAGGCCGCATCCAGCCAATTTAACGGGGCCTCGGTGGATGTTAGACGGGTTCCCTATGTCAATGACATAGATGAAATCATCGAGATTGTGGAAGAGGCCAGTGTTTTCAACAGTGTAATAGCGTATACCCTTGTTTTGCCGGAGCTGAAAGAGGCCCTGGAGAGAGAGGCGGCCAAGTACAACATAATTACAGTGGATATAATGACACCTATGCTGGATGCGCTTACCCAAGTTACCGGCACTGCTCCCAAACTGGAGCCCGGCCTCGTCAGAAAGATGGATGAAGAGTACTTCCGGAAGGTAGAGGCTATTGAGTTTGCGGTTAAATACGATGACGGCAAGGACCCCCGGGGCATAAACAGGGCCGATCTTGTAATCGTAGGGGTGAGCCGGACCTCCAAGACGCCTCTTTGCATGTACCTGGCCCATAAAAGGATTAAGGTGGCCAATGTTCCTCTGGTGCCCGAGGTAGCGCCCCCCGAGGAAGTATTCAAACTCCCGCCGCACAAGCTTATCGGGCTGACTATACGCCCCCAGCAGCTAAACGAAATAAGAAGGGAGCGCTTAAAGACACTGGGTCTCACCTCCCATGCTGATTATGCCAGCATGGAAAGGATTTTAAGAGAGCTGGATTACGCAGAGGAAATTATGAAAAAGGCCGGGTGCTCCGTGATCGACGTGACCAGCAAGGCTGTTGAGGAAACCGCAAGCAGGGTGCTAGAAATCTATTACAGGGGTGAAAGATATGGCAAATAAGAAGTATGTCTACCTGTTCGAAGAGGGAAAGGCCGACATGAAGGACCTCTTAGGGGGGAAGGGAGCCAACCTGGCTGAAATGACCAACCTGAGCATTCCCGTTCCTCCGGGCTTTTGCATTACCACGGCGACCTGTAAGGAGTTTTACATAGAAGACAGGAAGTTTCCCCCGGGGATGAAGGACCAGGTGCAGGATGCCCTGGCCATTATTGAGAACAAGACCGGGAAAAAATTCGGCGACCCTGAAAAGCCGCTGCTGGTCAGCATAAGGTCCGGGGCGCCCATTTCCATGCCGGGCATGATGGATACCGTGCTCAACCTGGGGCTCAACGACAAAACAGTCGAGGGGCTGGCCAGGATAACCGAAAACCCCAGGTTTGCCTACGACTGCTACAGGCGTCTTTTGAATATGTTCGGCGATGTGGTGATGGGCATAGATCACCACAAATTTGAGCGTATACTGGAGGCTCAGAAGGATAAAAAGGGTGTTACGTTCGACAACCAGTTGGAAGCTCCCGACTGGGCCGAGGTCATCGAAGAGTACAAAAAGCTGATCGAGCGCGAAACCCATACCAGATTCCCTCAGGATCCAGTTGAGCAGCTGTTTATGGCCATATATGCCGTCTTTAACTCATGGAATAATGACCGGGCCATTATTTACAGGAAAATCAACAAGATTTCCGATGAGCTGGGCACCGCGGTAAACGTGCAGACCATGGTCTTCGGTAACATGGGCAATGACTGCGGAACCGGTGTAGCCTTCACCAGGAGCCCGTCAACGGGAGCTGACCAGTTATATGGCGAGTATCTGATAAACGCTCAGGGCGAGGATGTGGTGGCCGGCATAAGAACACCCCAGCCCATTGCCACCCTGGAAAAGGAAATGCCGGAGGTATATAGGCAGTTTGTGGAGACCTGTGAACTTCTGGAAAAACATTACAGGAACATGCAGGATATAGAATTCACCATCGAGCGGAACAGGCTCTACATGCTCCAGACCAGGAACGGTAAGCGTACCGCCGCCGCTGCCATCAAGATTGCAGTGGACATGGTCAACCAGGGGCTCATTACCAAAGAAGAGGCCCTGGCCAGGGTGGAGGCCACCCAGCTGGACCAGCTGCTGCACAGGAGAATTGACTCTACAGCCAGGCTTGACGTAATAGCCGCGGGGCTTCCGGCATCACCGGGGGCCGCTTCCGGCAAAGTTATTTTTGATTCCGACGAGGCCGAAAAGGTGGCCAGGGATGGAGAAAAGGTAATACTGGTAAGGACTGAAACCACTCCGGATGATATTCACGGAATAGTGGCGGCCCAGGGGATACTGACCTCCCGCGGCGGCATGACCAGCCACGCCGCAGTGGTGGCCAGGGGTATGGGCAAGCCCTGCGTGTGCGGCTGTGAGGCCCTGCGCATTAATTATGAAGCCCAAAGTTTTGCTGTGGGGGATCTGGTCTTTGCCAAAGGTGACCAGATTTCCATAGACGGGGCCACCGGCCAGGTAATTCGCGGCGAAGTCCCCATGATCGACCCGGAGCTTTCCGACGAATTCAGGACTCTGCTGCAGTGGGCCGACGATGTGCGCACCCTGGGGGTCAGGGCCAACGCCGACACCCCCGAAGATTCGGCCAAGGCCAGGGAATTCGGCGCCGAAGGCATAGGCCTTACCAGGACCGAGCACATGTTCATGGCCCAGGACCGCCTGCCTATAGTACAGGAGATGATACTGGCCACCACGGTGGAGGAACGCCAGATAGCCCTCGACAAGCTTCTTCCAATGCAGAGGGGAGACTTTTATGGAATACTCAAGGCCATGGAAGGGCTGCCGGTAACAATAAGGCTCCTGGACCCGCCCCTGCATGAATTCCTGCCCAACGCCGAGGAGCTGGCCGTAGAAATAACCCGCCTGCGCCTGACCGGAGGCAGTGCCGCAGAGCTGGCCGAAAAGGAAGATCTGCTGCGCAAGGTAAGGGCGCTGTCGGAATTCAACCCCATGCTGGGCCACCGGGGCTGCCGCCTGGGCATCTCCTTCCCCGAGGTGTACGCCATGCAGGCCAGGGCCATTTTTGAGGCCAGCGCCATGCTGGTGAAGGAAGGGTGCACGGTCATACCCGAAGTGGAAATACCCCTTATTATAGATGTCAACGAACTGGTTTACCTGAAGGAAATGGTCATCAGGGTGGCTCAAGAGGTAATGAGGGAGATGGGAGTGGAATTTGAATACACCGTGGGGACCATGATAGAGGTGCCCAGGGCAGCCCTTCTGGCCGATGAAATTGCCAAAGAGGCAGACTTCTTCTCTTTCGGGACCAACGACCTTACCCAGACCACCCTTGGTTTCTCCAGGGATGATGCCGAGGGCAAATTTATGACTGAATACCTGGGCAAGAAGATATTGAAAGAAAACCCCTTTGTGGTGCTGGACCGCAAGGGAGTGGGCAAGCTGATGAAGATGGCCGTGGAACTGGGGAGGAAGACCAGGCCCGACCTGCTCATAGGCATTTGCGGCGAGCACGGCGGGGAGCCAGAGTCCATTGAGTTCTGCCACCTAATCGGCCTCAACTATGTAAGCTGCTCCCCCTTCAGGGTGCCGGTGGCCAGACTGGCGGCGGCCCAGGCCAGGATAAAGAACAAATAATTAAATAGCCAGGCGGATATTATATAAAAACCCCTGAAAAGGGGTTTTAATTAGTTAATGGTTATCATAATTGAAGATTGAACTCTATTTTCAGTATGTAAAATGTTATTAAGTAACAGGAAATCGCAAAAAGGCAGCGAATTATGCAGAGAATGGATACTAATTAAGTGTAGCGGCCATGTGGAGTATGATATTGAGAATACCAGGCAGCAGGTGGTGACCAAATGCAGAAAATAAGGCTTTTTTGGGCGGTAAACCTGCCCCCGGGTACCAGAAAAAAGCTTTGTTATATAGGGGACCGGCTTCGTGAGGCCGGGGCCGATGCCAAATGGGTTGAGGAAAACAACCTGCATGTGACTGTGAAATTCCTGGGGGATGCCGACCCCGGCATGGTAGACCGCATTACTGAAGGTGCTTCCGGCCGGCTGAAGGACTTGGGGAGGTTCAGTCTGGAGCCTGAGGGAATGGGATTTTTCCCGGGCGCCCACAGCCCAAAGGTGCTCTGGGTGGGCCTGGGGGGTGATGTCGGCACACTTTGTGAAGCGGCCCTGGCGGTGGAAGATGCCATGGAGGGACTGGGCTTTCCCCGGGAGGGAAGGAAATTTTCACCTCACCTTACCCTGGCCAGGATAAGGTCTCCCAGGAATGTGGAAAGGCTGGCCGGACTGGTGCACGCCGAGGCGGCCGGGATTAACGGGCTGGGGATTTTTGATGTGGATTCGGTGGATCTCATGTCCAGCACGCTTACCGGAAGTGGCCCGGTTTACCGGCCCATTGCCCGGATAAAGCTTGCCTGACAGCCATTATTACAGTAAATGACTGTTTTCAGCTTTTATAGTATATTTAATTTTCTCACGCATAATTATACTTTGAATATATTTGGGAAGAGGTTTTGTTCATGCTTTTTGTAGCTTTGAACGGAAGTCCCCATAAAAAAGGGAATACCGTCACTTTACTTGAGGCAGCCTGCAGTGCTATCCAATCTCTGGGTGGAGATTGTATCTTTGTCCATGTATCTGAAGTAATGGGTGATGCCAAACAGCCCTACTGCATGGCCTGCTCAAACCCCTGCAGCGGCCGCTGCTATGCCGGGACAAGACTGGAGGAGGTGTACCACCTTCTTTCCAGGGCGGATGGCATTCTTATGGGGAGCCCCGTTTACTTCTGCACCGTTTCGGGGCAGATGAAGTCCTTTTGGGATAAAACAAGGCTTCTTCGCACAAGGAAAGCCCTTTTAAATACGGTAGGAGGGGCATTTACGGTGGGGGCGGCCCGCTTTGGCGGCCAGGAAACAACCTTGCGGGCAATGCATGATATAATGCTCTGCCACGGGATGACAGTGGTAGGTGACGGTTATTTCGAAGCGGACTGCGGGCATAATGGAGGGTGCTCCCAGAAACCTTCCGCCGGAGACGCCGAGGGATTGAAGAGAGCGGCCATACTGGGCAGGAGGATATACGAGGTGGCCGGGGCAACCTGTCAAATCAGGAGGAAGTTTCCGGAAGAGTGATTTCATTTCCCCGGTGCCGGTCTTGCCGGGGATAATTTTTTTACCGGGTGGGAGATATAATGAACTTGAGAGTGGAATATGAAAGTATTGAAAGGATGACGCTATCCCCGGCCGCCTGCTTTAGTGAATCCTCCAGGGGCCGGCTTTATCCCGAGGACCCGTGCAGCGTACGCACGGTGTTCCAGAGGGACAGGGACAGGATAATCCATTCAAAGAGTTTCCGCCGGCTGAAGTATAAAACCCAGGTGTTTATAATCCCCGAGGGGGACCATTTCAGAACAAGGCTTACCCATACCCTGGAGGTGGCCCAGATCTCCAGAACGGTGTCCAGGGCGCTAAGGCTGAACGAGGACCTTACCGAGGCCATAGCGCTGGGCCATGACCTGGGGCACACACCCTTCGGCCACACCGGCGAGGAGGCCCTTGATGAGGTGTTTCCCCCTGGCTTCAGACACAATGAGCAGAGCCTCAGGCAGGTTGATGAGCTGGAGGGATGGCGGGGGCTTAACCTTTCTCATGAGGTCAGGGACGGTATATTAAACCATACCGGGAAGACCGCTCCCTTCACCCTGGAGGGCCAGATAGTAAAGATATGTGACCGCATAGCGTATATAAACCATGATATTGATGATGCGCTGAGGGCGGGGATACTGAAGGAGGAGCACCTTCCTGAGGAATGCCTAAAAGTACTGGGGTTTTCCCACCGGGAAAGAATAAATAATATGGTCATCGACCTGATTACCGCAAGCCGGGACCGGCCGGAAATAAACATGAGCGGTGATGTCAGGAGGGCCACCGACATGCTGCGGGATTTCATGTTCAAAAATGTTTACATAGGGTCCGAGGCCAAGAGGGAGGAAGAAAAGGCCAGGCATGTAATCAAGTACCTGTACCGGTATATGGTGGAAAATCCGGAGGCGCTGTCTTCTGAATACTTCAAGAGGGTTGATTCCGCAGGGGGTGTGGAAAGGGTTGTATGCGACTATATAGCCGGAATGACTGATCGTTACGCTATAACCCAGTTTACACGGCTTTTTGTGCCCAGGGCATTTACTATAGACTGACAATTTTGCCGGGACTATGTAAAGATCATTGTCAATACGGATCATATAGCTTTATAAATATAATTTTGCATAATCTTAAATGCAGAAGGAAAAATTCATTAATTGTAGAAAATTTAATAATTATAGCGATACACTCGTAATATTAAAAAGGGCTTTTCAGGGTGAGACCAGTTGGGATTAATACCTCCTGAAATTATTGAGGATGTCCGCATACAAACCGATATAGTCGGTCTGGTGAGCGAATATGTAAGACTGGAAAAGAGGGGAAAGAACTATGCAGGCAACTGCCCCTTTCACCAGGAAAGAGATCCTTCTTTTTCGGTCAGCCCCGATAAGCAGTTATTTTACTGTTTCGGCTGTCAGACCGGTGGTAATGCCATTAAGTTTTTAATGCTGATGGAGAACCTTACCTTTGTTGAATCGGTGAGGAGGCTGGCAGACCGGGCCGGTATTTATTTGCCGGACATTGAAAGGGGCAGCGATAATAAAAGGGCGGCCAGGGAGGAAAAAGCCTGGAAGGCCAATGCCCTGGCCAGAGACTTTTACCACAACCACCTCCTTAACAGTCCTGAGGCGTCCGGAGCCAGAGAATACCTGGCGGGGCGGGGGCTGTCCGAAGAGATTATAAAATCCTTCAAAATAGGTTGCGCTCCAGCTGCATGGGATTCACTGGCCGTATACATGAGGGGACTCGGGTACGGCCCGGGGGAACTTATAGACTTCGGCCTGCTGACCGGAGACAGCGGCAGGAACTTCGACAGGTTCAGAAAAAGAATAGTTTTTCCGGTTACAAACCCTCAGGGAAGGGTCGTGGCTTTTGGCGGCAGGGTGTTCGGGCCCGCTGAAAACCAGCCCAAATACCTGAATACCCCGGAAACCCAATTCTTTAACAAGAGCAGGATTCTGTACGGGCTGGAACAGGCCCGGAAGGCTATAAAGGAGGCAGGGTATGCGGTCATAATGGAAGGGTACATGGATGTGGTTACCGCCCACCAGTTCGGTGTCAAGAATGCCCTGGCCTCCATGGGCACCAGCCTGACCGCCGACCAGGGAAAACTTCTCCTTAGGTATTCCCGGGATGTATACATTGCTTATGATGCCGACTCCGCAGGGATTAAGGCCGCCTCCAGGGGACTGGATATACTGCAGCAGATAGGGTGCCGGCTGAAGGTAGTAAGTATGCCGAAGGGGACCGACCCAGACGAGTTTCTGCGGGAAAAAGGGCTGGATGGATGGCATAAAGTAATTGCCGGCGCACAGTCCCTTCTGGAATATAAACTTAATATGGCCCAGAATAGTAAGAAAGACATATCAGACGTGATCGGGGAGGTACTTCCCAACCTTGCCGAGATAAAGAGCGATATAGAACTTGAAGAAGGGGTAAAAACAGTGGCTTCCAGGCTGAGCCTGAGCTGGGAGGCAGTATGGGGAGAAATCAGGCGATATAGAGAACACACGCGAAAAATTTGGGAAAAACCGGATAAAATTGCTAAAAATACGCATAATATATTTAAAAGCGGTAAACCTAAAGACGCTTTGTCCAGAGCCGAACTGGGAATACTAAAAGTTCTGGTGGAGAATCCGGAAAAACTTAATTATATAAGGTCAGTCCTGGGGGATGATTTTTTGCAGGAACCGTTATACTGCGAGATATACCGGGTAGTATCCGGGCATATGGACAGCGGCGAATTTAATCCTTCCCGCCTGCTGGACCAGTTGGAGGAACCGGCCGCCGGCCTTTTGAGCAGACTCATAATGGAAAAGAATGAAGGCATCCAGGACCCTGACAGAGTTGTCAGCGACTATATCAATGTTATTCAAAGGAACCGGCAGGCAAGAAAAAGAATGATTCTTATGCAGGAGCTTGCCACGGCAGAAAAGAATAATGATATTGATCGAGTAAATAAGATTTTAAAACAGCTGCAGGAAATATGATACTGGCAAATATTCACGGCCCGGGAAAGGGTGAAGGCGATGAGCGAGCATTTGAAGGCCGAGGGCGTCAAAGATCTTATAGAGAAAGGCAAGAAAAACGGTGTGCTTACCTACACCGAGATAATGGACATATTGCAGGGTACAGATCTGACGCCGGAACAGATAGATGAAATATACGAAAAACTCAGCGGGTTGGGTATTGAGGTAGTTCCCGAAGTGGCCGGTATAGAGCCTCTCAATGACGGGGGCGCTCTGGAAGCGCAGCCGGAAGAGGTTGATATTGATCTCACCATTCCCGAGGGCGTGGGTATCGACGATCCTGTCCGCATGTACCTGAAGGAGATCGGGCGGGTCCCCCTGCTTTCCTCCGAGGAGGAAGTAAAGCTGGCCAAGCGCATGGAGCAGGGTGACGAAGAGGCCAAGCGCAAGCTGGCCGAGGCCAATCTGCGGCTGGTGGTGAGCATAGCCAAGCGCTATGTAGGCAGGGGCATGCTCTTTTTGGACCTCATTCAGGAGGGCAATCTGGGCCTAATCAAGGCGGTTGAAAAATTTGATTACCGCAAGGGATATAAATTCAGCACCTATGCCACCTGGTGGATAAGGCAGGCCATCACCAGGGCTATCGCGGACCAGGCCAGGACCATTCGCATTCCGGTGCACATGGTGGAGACCATCAATAAGCTGATCAGGGTGTCCCGGCAGCTCCTGCAGGAGTATGGGAGGGAGCCGACCCCCGATGAAATAGCCAGGGAAATGAATATCACCGAGGAAAAAGTAAGGGAAATAATGAAGATAGCCCAGGAGCCGGTATCCCTCGAGACGCCCATAGGCGAGGAGGAGGATTCCCACCTGGGAGACTTTATCGAGGACCACGATGCCAGGGCGCCGGCAGAAGAAGCATCCTTTACCCTGCTGCGGGAGCAGCTGGACGAGGTTTTGAAAACTCTTACCGACCGTGAGCAGAAGGTGCTGAGGCTGCGATTCGGACTGGATGACGGCAGGGCGCGGACCCTTGAAGAAGTGGGGCAGAAATTCGGGGTTACCAGGGAGCGTATCAGGCAGATTGAGGCCAAGACGCTGCGCAAGCTGAGGCATCCAAGCCGCAGCAAGAAACTGAAGGACTACCTGGATTAGAAAGACTGCCCCGGCACTAATTGCATGTCAATTAGAGGTTGACCGGGGCATATCTTTTATGTATAATAAATACTGCACCGTTCCTCGATAGCTCAACGGTAGAGCAACCGGCTGTTAACCGGTAGGTTGTAGGTTCGAATCCTACTCGGGGAGCCAAGGGCCCATAGCTCAACGGTAGAGCATCCGGCTCATAACCGGCTGGTTCCAGGTTCGAATCCTGGTGGGCCCACCAGTTTAGAGGTAAGAGGCAGGAGGTTAGAGGTTGGAACTAGGGTCTTTTCCGACATCCAACCTCCGGTCTCCAACATCCAAAATGGCCCCTTGGTCAAGCGGTCTAAGACACCGCCCTTTCACGGCGGTAACACGGGTTCGAATCCCGTAGGGGTCACCACTTTATACATGTCAAAAGCTAATCTCAACCTGGGGGCATAGCTCAGCTGGGAGAGCGCTTGCCTTACAAGCAAGATGTCGGCGGTTCGAGCCCGTCTGCCCCCACCATTAAACAACAGTGCAGCGTCGTGGACAATCCTCGTCGCTGTTCTTATTTATTCCTAAAAATCAACGCCAATTATTATCATATATAAAGCCGGGGTCTAGCCGTACCGGGTACCTGATATGGAAGGGACATGTCAAGAGTCCTCCGACAAATTTTTAATTTGCTTAAAGACAGAAATAACCCAGCACCCAATAGTATCGTTGAATTCTATCGGTAAATTAAGAAATAAT
>JAMCVT010000172.1 GCA_023475565.1 Actinomycetota bacterium | reverse complement strand
TGTCCCGGATATATATGACGGCGGTTCTTTTGGGGCTTTCCCTTTTGATTCTGGCGGTTCTGTATTTTCTCGCCCGGGCCGGATTTATTTCCAGGGCCCTGCCGGAAACAAAATTTTCTATATTCGGTATGGCCGCCAGTTGGAGTGAAAGGGACCCCGCGGGACTTATCCGGTCTGCTGCGCCGGTTATGGCCTGGGGAGGAGACAACGAGGACTATCCCGAGGAGATTACTCCCACATCGCTGGTTACGGCAATGCTGGCTCCTTTCCGGGTCAATTTTAGAAATCCTGCCGATTTGATTGATAAAGGGGTGCCGGCCCTGGCGGAATACAGGAAGGGCGCGGCGCTGCCGGTAACATCCACTGCCGGGGGACAGGCGGAAGCCGGCCCCCAAACCCCTGTGATGCTGTCGGAAGACACTCTGGTGGGGGTATACCATACCCATACCGGGGAAACTTATACTCTTACCGACGGGGTGGAGAGGCTGCAGGGCCAAAAGGGGGGAGTGGTGGAGACAGGCAGGGCTGTAAGGGAAACACTGGAGAAAGAATACGGCATCCGGACGGCCCATTATGACAGGGTGAATGATGCGGTTTACAGCCTGGCCTACGCTGAATCGGAAAAAACAGCCCGCCGGCTCCTGGAGGAAAACAGTGAGGTTCAGATAATACTGGATATTCACCGGGACGCCGGTAAACCAAGAAATGAAAGCCTGGTTATTATAAACGGGGAGGAAATGGCCCCCATCCTTTTTATTGTGGGATCGGACGCCAGGTCTCCCTTCCCCTCCTGGAAGAATAATCACAGCTTTGCCCTTAAGCTTTCTGAGCGGCTTAACAGGGAGTATCCGGGGCTCTGTGTGGGGGTAAGGGTAAAAGAGGGCCGGTATAACCAGTTTCTTCATCCCAGGGCTCTTTTAGTGGAAATTGGAACGGTAAACAATTCCACAGAAGAGGCTGTAAGGTCCGGCAGATTGCTGGCCCGTGCCCTGGCCGAAGAAATTGATGAAATAGTTCCGGGCCGGCAGGGAGAAGCTTCCGGAAAAAAGCCTCCGGGCGGGCAGGCCCCCGGAAGCAATTGACAGCCCACTGATTAAGGTTTAAAACAACCCGCCAACTGGCATCATTGTAATACGGAGCGGTTTTGGCGCTGCAGGTGCGGACGGCCCGTAAAAATAAGGCGGAGGGAGTTATTATGCTTTTAAAAAGATACACCATTCCCATAGTCCTGGGGGCGTGCCTGGGTATGATCCTGACGGGGGTGCAGATTTCGGCCACCGCCCTAAATGCCGCCCTGGGCACCGATAGAACTGCCGCTTTTATGCTGGTGGAAAAGGTGGATGAGAGCAGCGTGGATGGGCGGATAATGGGCAAAAGCTTTACAGTCCATATCCCCCGGGCGGGAGAACTGTCCCAATGCGCCCGGGCTGCAGCCGGTGCAGCCTGGGAAATATCTGATCAGTCTGTTAAAACAGGGGTATACTACATGGAAAAGCTGTACTGCCTCGGTGGGGAGGCCTGTAAGTCAGTGGCCGGCTTTTGCCGGACATCGGCCGGGGCGGTTATGAAAGGCCTTGGCGGTCTGGGCCTGAGTCCACCGGCAGGTGAAAAACAGCCGGGCATGTAGAAAATTGAGGCCTCCGGGGCCTTTTTTTATTGCTGCGCACACAGCGGCTTGATGATGGACTTTTCCGGCGGGCTTTGATATAATTTCACATTGGATATACATGAGAGGGCCCGGAGGAGGAAAGCTTGTTGGACAAAGAACAGAGCCTGATCAGAAATTTCTGTATCATTGCCCATATTGATCACGGCAAGTCCACCCTGGCGGACAGGCTGCTGGAGCATACGGGGGCTTTGAGCCAGAGGGAAATGACCGACCAGGTGCTTGACCAGATGGACCTGGAGAGGGAGCGGGGCATCACTATAAAAATGCAGGCGGTCCGCCTTGGCTATACCGCCAGGGATGGGCAGACCTACCAGCTTAACCTGATAGATACTCCGGGGCACGTGGACTTTTCCTATGAGGTCTCCCGCAGCCTGGCTGCCTGCGAGGGCGCGCTTCTGGTTGTGGATGCCGCCCAGGGAATTGAGGCCCAGACACTGGCCAATGTATACATGGCCATTGAAAACAACCTGGAAATAATACCGGTTATAAATAAGATAGATCTTCCCAGCGCCGATCCTGAAAGGGTTAAGAAGGAAATAGAGGATGTCATAGGGCTTGATGCCTCGGAGGCCGTGCTCATTTCGGCCAAAACCGGCGTGGGGATTGAAGAGGTGCTGGAGCAGGTGGTCTGCAAAATACCACCGCCCCGGGGTAATACCCGGGATCCCTTAAGAGCCCTTATATTTGACTCCCACTATGACCCCTACAAGGGGGTAATAGCCTATTTACGTATTATGGAAGGAAAACTGCAAAAGGGTGATGTCATCCGCATGATGTCTACCGGCATAGAGTTCGAGGTGGACGAGGTGGGGGTATTCCGCCCCTCCATGTTTTCTGTGGATGTTCTGGACACCGGCGGTGTGGGCTTCCTGGCGGCCGGGATAAAGAATGTGAAGGAATGCAGTGTGGGGGACACCGTAACCAGCGCCTCCAGGCCCGCGTCCGGCCCGCTGCCGGGCTACAGGAAGGTGACCCCCATGGTATACTGCGGCCTTTACCCGGTTGACAATGTTCAGTATGAGGACTTGAGGGACGCCCTGGAGAAGCTGAAGCTGAACGATGCCTCTCTGGTATACGAGCCGGAAAATTCCGAGGCCCTGGGATTCGGCTTCCGCTGCGGCTTCCTGGGACTCCTGCACATGGAAATAGTGCAGGAGAGGCTGGAAAGGGAGTACCGCCTGGACCTGATCACAACCGCCCCCAGCGTGGTTTACCGGATAACCACCACCACCGGAGAGGTGTTTGAGATAGACAACCCCACCAAAATGCCTCCTGCCGGACAGATTGAAAAGACCGAGGAGCCCTTTGTAAACGCCACCATAATGGTGCCCAAGGATTATGTGGGGGCCGTGATGGAGCTGGCCCAGGAAAGGCGGGGCATATTCCGCAACATGGAGTACATGGGGGAAAACAGGGTTATGCTGACCTATAACCTCCCCTTAAGTGAAATAATATTTGACTTCTTTGACCATCTCAAATCCAGAACCAGGGGGTACGCCTCCCTGGACTACGGTCTTTCCGGCTACCTGGAAAGCAAGCTGGTAAAGCTGGACATAATGATCAACGGGGACCCCCTGGACGCCCTGACCTGCATAGTCCACGCCGACAAGGCCTATAGCCGGGGCCGGTTGCTGGTGGAAAAGCTGAGG
>JAMCVT010000023.1 GCA_023475565.1 Actinomycetota bacterium | reverse complement strand
TCCTATGAAAATGATGTTCACTACCTCAGGGTGTACATGGGACAGCTTAGACGAAAAATTGAGGTTGACCCATCCCGTCCCCGCCATATAATAACAGAGACAGGAATAGGATATCGGCTGCTCTAGAGCCTGACGTGAAGAAGGGCCCAAATATGGCCCTTAGAGTGGCTGATTCTTATTTTATAATAAAAGTACACCACCCAAATCTATTTTAAGTGCTACAGGGCAAAATAGAGGGGTGTTATTTTAATGTTATTGATAGAAATATAGACAGGTTAATGGGGAATAAAAAGGAGGACATTGCAGCAGAGATGCCGGTGAAATTATTTCGCTGGTTTTTTATTTGAGTGAATTCAGGAAGGCTCCTTCGGTGGTCCTTGTTCTGTGTATTTTCTAGAGGTGAGGGGGGACTCTTTTTGTAAGTTAACATAATATATGTTATCGGAACTAATTGTTTTTATTAAAAATCATTTTTCCTTGTTTTCATTGGCTAGAATATTCTCTTTCTTGACCTGAGACCAGGATTTATCTTTTTTCTCCTTTTTCCCGTTCTTGCCGTATTTAAAAATTTTTTCGTCGTATAATAAAATGTCGCTAATTTCTATGGCGTTGAAATCAGCCAGCTCAAGGCATTTGGCACAGTTATCACAGGATTTGGCAGGGTCCAGATCGCAGACAAAACAGTCGCAGCAGTTGTCACATATCTTATCCTCCTCCAGAATACATTTTTTCGGAAATTTTTTAAGCTTTTCCGGATCAAACTTTATCATGAATTATCATCCTAACTTAAAACCTAATGTTAAAAGTATATAAATATTTTATTTTATATCTGAAAAAAAATCATTAAATAATCCTTAAATGGACATAACACAATGCTGAAAGGATGATTATTGTGCTTAAATGTATCTTTAGAGTGTTTAAATAATATTTTAAAATATTCAGAACTTTAAAAAATATTGACTACTTTATAGAATTGAAAATTAAATTAATTTACCAATAAAAGGCTGAAAAGTGACAATATGAATTAAATGATAGTTATTGTTTTATAAGACAGAGAAATTGATTGTAAAGACATGCTGTGCTTCTCTGGGCCAAAGCTAAAAGATTGTTGCCTGCTTTTTTGTAGCCGGATAAATTGAAGCTGGATACTTCATCATAGTATTTCTGTGCGGTATCAGCATTATAGTTTATAAGATCGTTTAAATTTTTAAAATATTTGTACAAGCCATCCTTCTTTGCTTTGAATTTATCCTTGTTGTGCATAACCCAAAGCTCAAAATTACGGTGGCCGTTAAAGGCTATACCCTTTGCATGGTGCGGAACACACATGTCCTGAACAATATGGGCCGCCGCACCTAGATAAAACATGGACTTTTGCTTTTTTCCGCAATTCCAGTAATAAAGCGCCCCGTCAAAATAACTCCGGCACTCTGTGACGGCTGTTATAAATGGAATAATTCCTTTTCCGGTATCGGGGCTGTAATAATGGGCTAGATATTTCCAGCCTTTATCGGCCCAGAGATTACCCATATCAATTTGGCGCCGGTATTTATCAATTAAGCTCAGTACATCAAACATGCCGTCATTTTTTAGTATCTGTTCCGACTGGTTGTTAATAAATATATGTGTTTCACCGCCCATGTCAAAAATCTTCTGGATAGGTGTTCCGGCGCTAAGTAATACCTTGCAGGCCGGCCAGATATGTTTTTCGCAGATGCTCAAGGATCGCAAACCCCCGTTAGATTAAAAACATGTTTATTTTGCTCAAATAAAAAAACCATATTCATATAAAAGAGCCTGTATTTGTTAAACAGGCTCTTTTATGGAGAAATATATTCTATCTCGAAGTTCCTTCGGTCATTTTGCGCATTAGAAAATTGGCTGCTATATTTATGGCCAGTATTATAAAGATGAGCACCGTGGCTGTACCGTACGCATTTCTTAAGGATGTGCCCTCGGAGGCCAGTGTATAAAGGTGTATGGAAAGGGACCTGGAGGGGTCCATCAGGGAGGTCGGCAGGCTGAGAGAGCTTCCCGCTGTTAATAGAAGGGCTGCCGTCTCCCCCACTGCCCTTCCAGTACCCAGGAGAATACCGGCAACTATCCCGGGCAACGCTGCAGGCAATACTATCCGGCAGACAGTCTGCCATTTGCCGCCCCCCAGGGCCAGACTTCCTTCTCTGTACTTGCGGGGCACACTTTTTATCGCCTCCTCGGCAGTTTTTATAATAGTGGGTAGAATCATAATGCCCAGGGTTAGCCCCCCGGAGAGAATAGACCAGCGAAAGCCCAAAAAGATAACCAGGAAGGCGAATCCAAAAAGGCCGAATATTATTGAGGGAACTCCGGCCAATGTATCGGTGGCAAAGCGGAGGGCTTTTATAAGCCGTCCTTTTCGGGTATACTCGGCAAGATTGATGGCGGCAAGTATGCCCACCGGGGCCGCGAAGGCAAGGGCCACTGCAATAAGGTAGAGGGTCCCTATTATTGAAGGAAATATACCTCCCTCCCGGCCGTTATTCTGGGGCATGGAGGCGAGAAAATTCCAGCTTATAACCCCTATTCCCTCTTTAAGTATGTGCAGAACTATTGCCAACAGGCTTACCACCGCCAGCACCACGGCAATATAAATAAATGTTTTTGCTGCTGCCTCCTCTATTCCGGCTGCATTAATTTTCAAATGAGTCACCAACCTTTTGGGGAATAAGGAGAACCAGTGAGTTTAATATCAATATAAAAATGAACAGAACAATTCCGGCCGTAAACAGGGCGCTGGCGTGGTCTCCGGAGGCGTAGCCCGTTTCTATGGCAATATGAGCGGTCAGTGTTCTCATCGGGTCCAGAAAGGAACCCGGTATTATGGCTACATTGCCGGTCACCAGCACTATGGCCATGGTCTCCCCCACTGCCCTGCCCATGCCCAGAACAACGGAAGTCACTATGCCTGAACTGGCGGCAGGAAGTATTATTGTTTTTATAGTTTGCCAGTGATTGGCCCCCAGGGCCAGGGACCCCTTTTTAAACTCTTTGGGAACAGCCCGGATGGAGTGCTCGGAGATGGTGATTATGGTGGGCAGAATCATTATGGCCAGCACAATTGACCCGGACAGGACACTGAAGCCCATTCCGCCGAGCAGCTCTCTTATCAGCGGTACAATTACCACCAGACCGTAAAAGCCGTACACAACCGAGGGAATCCCGGCCAGAAGACCTATGGCAGGCCTTATAATGCCGGCTATCTGCCGGGGTGCCATTTCGGCCAGGAAAATGGCGCAGCCTATTCCCAGGGGAACCCCTATAATCAGTGACCCTGCGGCCACATAAACCGATCCCATGATCATGGGCAGAAGGCCGAAAGCAGAATTGACCGGGTCCCAAAGGTTACCGCCCATAATATTTTTAAGGCCGTATTTATGAATAACCGGGAGACCTTCAATGAAAATAAATACACAGATCAACAAAAATATAAGAATTGCCGTCAGGGCGCTTAATAAAAGGAATATTTCAATTGTTTTTTCCGGGCGCAGTCTCAACGGGCTTCCTCCCTGATATAAAAAATAATTATTAGATAGTTTTATAGATTCTGCTGAAAATCCTTCTTTTTGTATGGTAGAAAACAAAAAAGGAAGCGGCAAGCTTCCCCGTCATGTTGACATAATACTGTCAGGTTAAATTTTATACGGTTCTATGCGGCGGTTAGACGGCGCTCAATAGCCCTGCTGATCCAGCGGGCCAGTACGTTGAAGCCCAGCACAATCATCACCAGCACAGCTGCCGAACCGTCTGCCACCCTGCGCACGTCGGGAATCAGTCCCTCGGAATTAACCTTCCATATATGCACTGCCAGCGTTTCCGCGGGACGGAAAGGATTAAGGGGAGATGAAGGGCTGGTAATGTCAAAATTGGTGAAATTCAAAGCCGGGCTGCTCATCCCGGCGGTGTAGAGCAGGGCTGCAGCCTCGCCAAAAATACGCCCGGCTGTTATTATAAGGCCGGTTACGATAACAGGAAAGGCGGCAGGCAGGATCACTCTCCACATGGTCTGCCAGCGGGTGGCGCCCAGAGCCAGGCTTCCTTCCCTTATTTCCGGGGACACCCCGTGGATGGCTTCCTCGGAAACACGCACCATCAGGGGCAGATTTATGACGGTTAGCGCCAGAGCCCCGGACATAAGGGTATAGCCCCACCCGGTCATGTTTACAAAAATCAGCAGACCGAAAAGTCCCACTACAATAGATGGCAGTGAGCTGAGTGTTTCTATGCTGAGGCGAATGCCTTCGGCTATTTTATTGCTCCTGCCTGCGTATTCAGCCAGATAAATACCTGCCAGAAGTGCTATCGGCAGGGTAATAAACATGGTTAAAAAGAGCAGGTAGAAGGAATTGAAAATCTGGGGGGCTATACCCCCTCCGGCATTGATTGACTCCGGGGGAGTTGTTAAAAATTTTATATCAATGGCCTGGATGCCGTGGTAAAAAATGAATCCCAGCAGTCCTGTAAGAATAATGATAACGATGGAGGCACCGGCCCAGAACATTCCTGTGGCCAGCCTGTCTGCCTGACGCGGGGTCATCGTACCACCACCCCCCGGCGGGAAATCAATTTAATTACCACTATAAATATGAAGGATATTATAAGAAGGAGCAGGCCCATGGACCAGAGCACATTATTCCACAGCGACCCCATGACGGTATAGCCCATGTCCATGGTTATGGCGCTGGTGAGAGTTATAACAGGGTCCAGGAATGACGAGGGTATTGCTCTGGTGTTGCCGATGACCATCTGTACAGCCAGAGCTTCTCCAAAGGCCCTGGCCAGTCCCAGCACAATTCCTGTTATAAGGCCTGACCGGGCGGCGGGAACCAGCACCATACGTATGGTCTGCCAGCGGGTGGACCCCAGCGAGAAGGCGGCCTCCTTCCACTGCAGGGGAAGGGCTCTCAGGGTGTCTACAGAAACGCTGGTGATGGTGGGCAGTATCATTACCGAAAGCACCACAAAGCCTGCCAGGACGCTAAATCCATAACCGCCAAGATGGTTTCGGATCACCGGCACTACGACGCTTAGTCCCACATAGCCGTATACCACCGAAGGTATGCCTGTCAGCAGTTCCACCGCCGGCTGAAGAACACGCCGGCACCACTCTGGTGCGATTTCAACCATGAAAACAGCCACTATAATGCTTAAGGGGGCGCTTATCAGCACTGCCGAAAGAGATACCGCCAGGGACCCCAGTATAAAGGGCAGCACGCCCACCAGCGGTCCGCCCTCTTCAACAGGCCGGTCGGGCCACCACTGGCTGCCCAGTATAAAGTGGTGAAGTCCGATGCCATCTTTGATAAAAATTGTTATTCCCCTGACCCCGATAAAATAAATAATCCCGGCCGTTAAGACAACCACTATCATGGCGCATAACAGTGCCAGGGAAAATCCCACTTTTTCCTGATGTTTATTTATTCTTTTCAGGAGGCCTGCAATATTTCTTTTCATATAATTCACCAGTCTTCGTTTTTTTGAAAAATAATTGGCGGCCCGCCGGGCGGCGGGCCGCCGTCACCCAATAAAAGGAGGAGGGATACGGGAATCTATTATTGTCTAGTAACGGTTCCCTTGGCATCCCGCCCGACCTTCATTTCGGTTACCGGGATATAGCCAAGTTTGCCTACCAGTTCTCCCTGCACTTCCGGGGTCAGCATGTAGTCCAGGAAAGCTTTCTTTAAGCCTTCGGGCTGACCCTTGGTGTACATGTGCTCATAAGCCCATACCGGATACTGGCCGGAGGTGATGTTTTCCTTAACCGGGTCCTTTCCGTCAAGCTTAAGGGGCTTAACGCTGCCGTCCAGGTAGGAAAGGGCCAGATAGCTGATGGCGCCTGGAGTTTCCTTGACTATTTTACGGACCAGCCCGGAAGAATCCTCTTCCATTCCCTTGGCCTCCTCTTTGCCGTCCAGGGCAAAGGACTTAAAGGTGGCCCTGGTGCCGGAACCTTTGGCCCGGTTGATAATTACTATTTTCTGGTCGTTGCCGCCCACCTCTTTCCAGTTGGTGGTCTTGCCGGTAAAGATATCGATGAGCTGTGCCTTGGTGAGATTGTCAACCCTGACTTCCGGATTTACCACTGCTGCTATGCCAACCACGCATACCCTGGTGTCCACCAGCTGCGAGGCGTCAATGCCGGATTTCTCTTCTGCAAATATGTCCGAGTTGCCTATGTCGGCCCCGCCCTGGGAAACCTGGGCGAGCCCGGTGCCGCTGCCGCCGCCCTGTACAGTGATTTGGGCCTTTGCATTCTTGGTCATGTACTGCTTGGCCGCCTGCTCAACCAGGGGTTGAAGGGCTGTGGAGCCAGCCGCTGTAACGGATCCGGACAAGCTGTCCGGCTGGTCCTTGGCCTGTTCCTTGCCCCCGCACCCGGCTGCGGCTGCAGTCAGGACCAACATAAGCACCATAACCAGCACTTTAAAATATTTTTTCAAATCTGCACCCTCCCTATTTATATTTATGTAATCAGCGGGTGTCCGCTGGGCTGTTTTTATTATTCTAAACTGTCTTTGTTAAAGAGTAATTGCCCTTGAATTACACTGAGGTTATATCTTGGTTAAGCCACTGTTAAAATAGAGACAGCAAAGGCAAAAAAAATAGCCCGCCGGTCGGTGGGCTATGGTATCTTTGTGTTCCATATTATTGGGCGGCCTCTTTTTTCTTCTTCAGGAAGTCCGGGGCCACCTGCGGGAACAGTGCGGCAGTGATTATATCCTCGGGCTTTTGAATGTATTCGGACACCAGCTCGCGGGCAGTGGAAAGTTCAGGCTCAATAAGGTCTCCCGGGCGAACTGTGATAGGTTTTTCGTCTCCGATTATTTTACTGCGCACCTCTTCGTTGACCGGCGCCGGGGGTCTGCCGTAGAAGCCGCGCATGTAGTTTTTGACCTCGTCGGTGGCCACCATGTAACGCTGGCCCACAATAATGTTGATGGCCGCCTGGGTGCCCACAATCTGGCTGGAGGGGGTCACCAGAGGCGGGAAGCCGAAATCTTCACGGACCCTGGGAACCTCGGCCAGAACCTGAGGCAGTTTGTCGATGGCGTTTTGCTCCTTCAGCTGGTTTACAAAGTTGGAGATCATGCCGCCGGGAACCTGGTAAAGCAGAACGTTGGTGTCCACGCTGCTTGACGAGCTGTCGACGTCTGCGTAATTTTTCCTTACCTCCTTGAAGTAGTCGGCTATCCTGTTGAGTTTGGTAAGGTCCAGCCCGGTAGTAAAGGGGCCGTCCTCCAGGGTGGCCACCATGGTTTCTATGGCCGGCTGTGATGTCTGGAGGGCCATGGTGGAGATGGCGCAGTCCACAACGTCGACCCCGGCCTCTATTGCTTTGAGGTAGGACATGGCCGCCATACCGCTGGTATAGTGGGCGTGCAGCTGAACAGGTATATCCAGTCTTTCTTTCCAACCTTTGATAATTTCATAAGCCTTGTAAGGAGAAAGTATTCCGGCCATATCTTTCAGGCAGATGGAATCGGCTTCTATCTCCTGCAGTTCTTTGGCCATCTTCATATAGAAGTCGAAATCGTGGACAGGGCTTATGGTATACACCACGGTGGCCTGAACGTGCCCTCCCTCTCTCTTGGTGACCCTCATGGCCCTTTCCATATTTCTTACGTCGTTAAGCGCGTCGAATATCCTGAAAATATCCATTCCGTTGGCAACGCTGTACTTGATGAACTCATCCAGGACATCATCTGCATAGTGCTTATAGCCTACTACGTTCTGGCCCCGGAGAAGCATTTGGGTCTTGGTGTTTTTAAAGTGCTTCTTGAGGGTCCTGAGGCGCTCCCAGGGGTCTTCGCCCAAAAATCTCATGCAGGAGTCAAAAGTGGCTCCCCCCCATACCTCAACGGAATGAAAACCCATGCTATCTATGTATTCGGCTATGGGAAGCATATCTTTTATCTTCATCCTGGTGGCCAGGAGTGACTGGTGACTGTCGCGCAGGGTTGTGTCGGTTATCCCCACATGTCTTTTGGCCATTAACGACACCTTCCTTTCACGTGCATATGTTGGATACAATATACATTCATTTGTTTTTATAAGGGGTTTCCTGCGTGGGAACCCCCCCTATATTTTTACTAAAGGTTTACCACCTTCAGGAGGCTGCGCACTGACTCTGCTGATTTGGCCAGCTGTGCTTTTTCATCTGCGGTGAGGTCAACTTCCAGTATTTTTTCCACCCCGCCGCCGCCTACAATGGCGGGCACTCCCAAAAACATGCCCTCTTCACCGTACTCTCCCTGCAGGTAGGCGGCCACGGGAAGTATTCTTTTCTTGTCCTTCAGTATGGCCTCGGCCATTTGAATAACCGATGCCCCGGGGGCGTAGAAGGCGCTGCCGGTTTTGAGGTGGTTGACTATTTCGGCCCCGCCCTTTCTGGTCCTTTCCACCATAGCTGAAATCCTGTCGGCGGGGATAAGTTTTTCGATGGGTATGCCTCCGGCATAGCTGTATCTTACCAGCGGCACCATATCGTCACCGTGGCCCCCCAGCACGAAGGCGCTGACATCTTCAAAGGAAATACCCAGCTCCAGGGCTATAAAGGTGCGGAACCTGGCAGAGTCCAGCACTCCAGCCATGCCAAGCACCCGGTGGGGAGGAAATCCCGAGGCCTTTAAGGCCACATGGGCCATAATGTCCAGGGGGTTGGTAACCACTATAATGTAAGCGCCGGGTGAATATTTAGCCGCCTGCCCGGAGCAGGACGCCACTATCCCGGCGTTGGTGGAAAGAAGATCATCCCTGCTCATGCCGGGCTTCCGGGCAATCCCTGCGGTAATTACTATTATGTCTGAGTCCCTGGTGTCCTCGTAGCTGTTGGTGCCCAGTATATTGCAGTCATAGCCCTCTATTGGGGCGGACTCCATAAGATCCAGGGCCTTCCCCTGGGGCACGCCCTCTACCACGTCGATCAGTACAATGTCTCCCAATTCCTTGGAAGCTGCCCAGTGGGCGCAGGTTGCCCCGACATTCCCAGACCCGACTACGGTAATTTTGTTTCTTCTCATCAGATACCTCCTGAAACTTTAATTTCTCCCTTAACCCCAAAGCCAGTACCGATCGGTGACATTTAACCCGATCGGGGACATTCCTGTCCCAAAAGAAACACCTTGACTTTAGCAGGTGTGTCCCCATTCCGCTGATGGTGTGTCCCCATTCCGCTGATGGTGTGTCCCCATTCCACTAAAGTGGAATGTTCCCATGCTTTCTCCGGGGGACTTCCTCTTCCTTGGTAGAAAGCATGTCAAGGGTTTCAATTATTTTTTTCCTGGTGTCCCTGGGGTCAATTACATCGTCAACATATCCCCGGACGCAGGCTATGTAGGGGTTGGCGAATTTTTCGCGGTACTCGGAGGTCAGCTTCATCCTGGCCGCTGCCGGATTTTCGGCGCTGTCGATCTCTTTTTTGTGGATTATGTTAACCGCTCCTTCGGGCCCCATTACGGCTATTTCCGCTGTGGGCCAGGCAAATACGTTGTCTGCCCTGAGGCTTGAGCTGCACATGGCCAGGTAGGCTCCCCCGTAGGCCTTTCTGAGAATGATGGTAACCTTGGGCACGGTGGCCTCGGAGTATGCAAAAAGCATCTTGGCCCCGTGGCGTATTATTCCACCGTACTCCTGGCTGGTGCCGGGAAGGAATCCCGGGACGTCCATAAATGTTATGACAGGAAGGTTAAAGCAATCACAGAACCTGACGAAACGGGATATCTTGTCCGAGGCGTTTATGTCCAGGCAGCCTGCCAGGAAGTCGGGCTGATTGGCTATAATGCCGACAGAGTTTCCGTTTATCCTGGCAAATCCTACCACAGCGTTTTTAGCGAAGTGCGGCTGCACTTCCAGGAACTCGCCTCCGTCAACCACCAGGGCGATAACTTTCTTTACATCGTAGGAAATGTGCGGGCTGTCCGGAATAATGCCCAGAAGGTCCCCGGAGCCGCCGGCCGGCTCCCTGGCCGGGAAAGACGGCGCAGACTCCATGTAGTTGGAGGGAAGGAAACCTACCAGCTGCCGGATGAGGGCGATGCAGTCCTTTTCGTCCTCGGCGGCAAAGTGGGCCACCCCGCTGGTCTGGTTGTGGGTCATGGCTCCTCCCAGCACTTCCATGGACACCTCTTCACCGGTAACCGCCTTTATTACCTGGGGCCCGGTAATAAACATCTGACTGGTATTCTTTACCATTACAATGAAGTCGGTCAGGGCCGGGGAGTACACAGCCCCGCCGGCGCAGGGGCCCAAAATGACAGAAATTTGGGGTATCACACCGGAGGCCCTGGTATTTCTGAAGAATATTTCGCCGTAGCCGTTCAGGGCGTCAACGCCTTCCTGTATTCTGGCGCCTCCGGAATCATTCAGGCCGATCACCGGGGCCCCCACTTTCATGGCCGAGTCCAGAACCCTGCAGATCTTGGCGGCGTGTATTTTGCCGAGTGAGCCGCCGGTAACGGTGAAGTCCTGGGCATATACAAACACCCGGCGGCCGTCAATACTGCCGTAACCGGCCACAACCCCTTCGCCGGGGGCTTTAAGGTTGTCTATATCTTCCTCTCCGGCAAAGGTCACCAGCTCAACAAAGGTGTCCGGGTCGAAGAGCATGTCTATCCTTTCCCTGGCTGTATTTTTGCCGGCCTCGTGCTGTTTTTCTATTCTTTTCCGGCCGCCTCCGGCCATTACCTGATCTCTCAGCCGGTTCATACGGTCTAATTTTTCCTGGATGCTCATCTTGACCCTCCCTGCTATTTTCTTTTACACAGTTCCACCAGTGTGCCAAAGGTTTATTTTGGATGTAGAAAAGCAATTAATCATTCTTGATTATAACCTCCCCTGATGGAAAATAAAACTTATTTTCCATGGTTTTCTTAATATATTCAATCATATTTTGGAGAATCGGTATGTCTGATGAGTTGGGGCTGCCGGGCCGTAAGTATACAAGCCCGCAGTCTGGTTGTAGAGCGAAGCATGAGCGATTATGGTCTCCTGGGCCACAATCTCCGGGCAGCCCTGAACTTGGCGATTTCCTCTAGGAATTTAAGGTGGGCGTTAAAGAAGAAGAAAGACTGGGAGCGAAGTCGTCCACACTGAGCCCTGAGTCTATGGACGGCGGCACATAGGCGGTGCCGTCTGCCAGGGTAAAGGCTACCTCCTGCACGGCGTTGGGGCCGGCCGCTCTTATATGGCAGCCGCTGATGGTTATATTCTTGGCTCAGTGGCCGAATATGCCGGTAATGGGGCTCATGGACCGGTCCGGGGAGGAATATCATCGCTATTTAATAAGATTGACTTTTTAATAAGGTTGAGTATGTCCTAATTTCCTCATCGTAAAGATCCCCACCCAGAGTGTCATTGACCACTATGACCGGGAAATTCTCCACATAAAGCTCGTGTATAGCCTCGGGTCCCAGTTCAGGAAAGGCCAGCACACGGCATTTTACACTCTTCTGGGAAATGTACGCTGCCGCTCCTCCCACCGTGGTAAAATATACTGATTTAAACTGTTTAATAGCCTTTATTACTTCCGGAGACCGCTTGCCCTTGCCGATCATACCCTTAAGCCCCAGCGACAGCAGCCTTGGGGTATAGATGTCCATTCTCCCGGCTGTGGTGGGGCCGGCTGAGCCTATAACCTGTCCGGGCTTGGTTGGAGATGGACCCGCGTAGTAGATTGTCTGTCCCTTAATATCAAACGGTAGTGGTTCACCTCTGTCAAGAAGCTCTATAAGCTTCTTGTGGGCGGCGTCCCTGGCCGTGTATAATACTCCGCTTAGCAATACTCTTTGACCGATCCTGAGATTTTCTACGTTTTCATCTGTAAGTGGGGTGCTAAGTCTAATAAGTCTAATCTGTGGCATGGTTGATCGCCTCCATCTTTTAAATCACTGCTTCCTTGTGCCTGGCGGCATGGCAGTTTAAATTGACAGCCACTGGAAGGCTGGCTATATGGCAGGGGTATATTTCCACATGAACAGCCAGGGCGGTGGTTTTGCCGCCCAGGCCCTGGGGGCCTATACCCAGCCTGTTTATGCCGCTCAAAAGTTCTTTCTCCAGTTCTGCTATATCCGGGACCGGGCTGAGACTGCCCAGTTTACGTAATAAAGCCTCTTTGGCCAGCAGGGCGCATTTTTCAAAAGTGCCTCCTATGCCCACCCCCACCACTATGGGAGGGCAGGGATTAGGCCCGGCCGCCTTCACGGTTTCCATAACAAATTTCTTGATGCCCTCTACACCTTCGGACGGCTTCAGCATTTTAATGGCGCTCATGTTTTCGCTTCCGCCGCCTTTGGGGGCCACCGTTATTTTGAGGCTGTCCCCAGGCACAATTTTTGTATGTATGACGGCCGGGGTGTTGTCACCCGTGTTTTTCCTTAATAGAGGATGTTCAACCAGAGATTTTCTGAGGTAGCCTTCGGTATATCCTTTTCTTACACCCTCATTGACGGCATCGTAAAGACCGCCTCCGACAATCTGAACATCCTGGCCAAGTTCCAGAAAGGTCACCGCCACTCCGGTGTCCTGGCACATGGGGACCTTATTTTCGGCTGCAATACCGGCGTTCAAAATCAATTGCTTCAATATTTCCTTGCCTGTCGGTGATATCTCATCGCCCAGCGTTTTTTTAAAGGCGTCGGTGACATCCTGTCCCAGGTAAAAGTTTGCTTCCATGCACAGACGGGCCACTGCTTCAGTTATTTCTCCCGCATCTATTGTTTTAATGCTTGACACCTCCTGCATACATCTCATATAAATTGACGCAAAATACATACCAACGTAAATATGTATTGGAAACAAGGTTTTTTCCGATGACACCGGATATTTATTCTAAATATAATAATACAGCAAGACATATAATCATGTTTAAAAATTCTTAAATAGCAATAAAAAAGAACCTCGTTTATTATAGGGTCTATAAAGTATCATTATTCTAATTTATAGAAGCAATCTAAATTTTATAATCTCATAACTAGACTTTATTTTCCGGCCGCCCCTTCTTTAATTTATTGTATAGGGTGGCCAGGGAAATGTTCAGCGCCTGGGCCGCTATTTTTTTTCCTTCCACAGTATTGCCGAATTTCAAGAGGGCCTTTCTGATCAAAATTTGCTCCATGCGGTCAATGGGAATCAGGTCAAGGTCCTTTTCAGAGATATTTTTAAACTGGCTGACGTGCTGAATAAGATTCTCTTTGGTGATAATTTCATCATCAACAGTAACCATAACTCTTTCAATAGCGTTCTCCAGTTCCCGGACATTGCCGGGCCAGTCATAGCTGTACAGGGCCTCTTCAGCGTCCCGGGAAAGGCCTATGACCTTTTTGCCCAGCTTCCTGTTGAGCTTTATTATAAGGCTGTTGCTGAGCATAGGCAAGTCCTCCTTGTGGTGTCGGAGGGGAGGAATGGTGATCTCCACCACGTTAAGCCTGTAATAAAGGTCTTCCCTGAATTTACCCTGTCGTATAAGGTCCCGGAGATTTCTGTTGGTGGCGGCTATTACCCGTACGTCCACCTTTATAGTCAGGTTTCCCCCCACCCTTTCGAACTCCATCTCCTGGAGTACCCGGAGAAGTTTTCCCTGCAGGCTAAGGCTCATATCGCCTATTTCGTCAAGGAAAATAGTGCCGCCGTTGGCCAGCTCAAATTTACCTATTTTGGATTTTATAGCTCCGGTGAAGGCCCCTTTGGCGTAACCAAAAAATTCGCTCTCCAGAAGGTTTTCCGGTATGGCCGCACAGTTTACTTTAATAAACGGCTTTTCGCGCCTGGGACTGGCGTGGTGTATAGCGTGCGCAAACAATTCCTTGCCGGTGCCGCTCTCACCGAGGAGGAGCACCGTGGAATTGGATTTGGAAGACCTTTCGGCAAGGTTGATGGATTTACTGAAATCAGGGCTGGTTCCCAGTATGTCGTTAAAGGAGTATTTGCTGGTGGTGACCTGACCGAGCTTTTCTGAAAGATTCTCTATAAGTGAGGTTTTCTGCCTCAACTCATCCATAAGCTTCATAACATCGGTAAGGTGCTGAAAAACAACCACCCCGCCGCTAATTCTGCCGTCCACGATAACCGGGGCGGCATTGGAAACCACCTCGGAATTACTGCCGCCCACCTTTGTCCGGAGACCGAATATATCCTTTCCGGTTTTTAAAACTGTGGCCAGGGCCCCGTCGGGAGAAACCTCAAGTATATTTTTCCCTATCCGCTCGTGCTCGGGAATTCCGGTTACCTTTGTAAAGGCAGGGTTTACGTAGATTATGTTGCCGTTTATATCAGCCACCTCAATAGCCTCATGAACAGAGTTTAGAATAAAGGTCAGCTTTCTCTGAATTTTCTTGAACTCGAGCAGCTGTTCCTCTTCCTTGAGAATCAGTTTGATCAGGTCCACGGCCTTTTGATCTATCACTGAAACATACGGACTTACCAGACCTCTTATAAAGCCTTCTGTTTTTTCATCAATGCCGGACAGTATTAAAACATCTATGCTGCCGGTCTTTAAACCATCCAGCTCTGTGGTTACAGGAACATTTTCGCCGACAGACATTTGGTGAAACTCACTGTCTCCAATACAGTATACTCCTGTAATCTCCACTTCCGGAACCACCTTGAGCATCAGGTAGATGGAAGAAATATAATTTCCTTGTCCGGCAATAGCTATCTTGATCTTTTGCACCTTATTTCACCCGATATTGTTTAATTCTGTATTTTTAATTCGACAAAATTTATTTTTATTCCTTCTAAAAAATATAAAAAGATAAGCTGATCGCGAACAGGTGTTTTTATATTGTGTTAATATATGATATACTGGATATGTAAGTTTTGGAAAGGCTGGTGTTGGACTAAATGCTTACTTCCAGGGAAGCTGCCATTATGGAATTTATAAGAAACAGGGTAAAGGCAAAGGGTTACCCTCCCTCGGTCAGGGAAATAGGACTTGCCGTGGGGCTAAAATCCAGTTCTACGGTGCATGGCTACCTTAAAAGGCTGGAAGAGAAAGGTCATATACGGCGTGATCCCACCAAGCCCAGGGCAGTAGAGCTGATAGGCGGACTGGGGCAGGTTGACGCCGGCGATATCAACATTGTACCTGTACTGGGGCGGGTGGCGGCCGGACAGCCCATACTTGCCGCCGAAAACCATGATTTTGCCCTTCCCCTGCCGGCTTCATATTTTGGTGACGGGGATTTCTTTATGCTGACGGTGCGCGGCAGCAGTATGATTGAGGCAGGTATCCAGGAAGGGGATCTGGTGGTGGTCAGGCAGCAGCCCAGCGCCAATAACGGAGATATAGTGGTGGCCCTTATGGAGGATGAGGCCACTGTGAAAAGGTTTTACAGGGAAAGCACCCATATCAGGCTGCAGCCTGAGAACCAGTCTATGGAGCCCATATTGGCCAGGGATGTTTCTATACTTGGAAAAGTGGTGGGACTGCTTAGGCGGTATTAAGGAAAGGGGACACACCTCCCTAGTATGGATTGGCTCTGGGGGTCGGAGGAATGTCCCCGACTGGAGGGAATGGGGACACACCTCTCTAGTATGGATTGGCTTTGGGGGTCGGAGGAATGTCCCCGACTGGAGGGAATGGGGACACACCTGCTGAAGTGAATGTCCCTGATCGGGATAATGGGGACACACCTCCCTCAGAAGCTTTGCTTTGATGTCGGAGGAATGTCCCCGATCGGTGTTACCGATCGGTAGTGGCTCCCCGAACGCATGGAAATACAGGATTAGCATTTTCAGGGTTTGCACATGCCGTAAGAGGCACCATCAGAGAATGAAAATATAAGGAATGCCTGGAATTCTGGATTCTGAATTCCGACATAATGAGAATTTCAGTATAAGCTGTTTTTAGGATAGCAGCGAGGCGGCCTTTATCACCGCCAGCCTGCTGTAATAGCGGGAAAGGCCTCCCTGCAGGTAAACCGCGTAGGGTTCCCGAATGGGGGCGTCGGCGCTCAGCTCAAGGGATGCCCCCTGTATAAAGGTGCCGGCGGCCATTATAACCCTGTGATCGTATCCCGGCATGTCCCACGGCTCAGGTGCGGCGAGGGAGTCCAGCGGAGAGGCCGACTGAATCCCCCGGCAGAATTTAATCACTCTTTCCTCTGATCCCAGCACCACTGCCTGGATTATATCGGTTCTGGGTTCGCTGTAGGAAGGGATTGTGCGGTAGCCTAGCCTTTCAAAAAACCTGGCGGCAAATATGGCTCCGTGCAGGGCCTCGGTCACAATCCTCGGGGAAATAAAAAGTCCCTGGTAAAGAAGTCTGATATAATCCTGAGAGGGACCTATTTCCGCTCCCACCCCCGGTGCGGTCCACCTGTTGGCGGCCATATGCACCAGTTCCTTTTTCCCGGCCAGATAGCCTCCCGAGGGCGCCAGTCCACCGCCGGGGTTTTTTATCAGTGACCCGGCCATTATGTCGGCCCCGGCCTCGACAGGCTCCCTTTCTTCCACGAACTCACCGTAACAGTTGTCTGCAAATACTACCAGGTCTTTCTTGCATTCCCTTAGGAAAGTGATCAATGAGGAAATCATTTCTATACTGAAGGAGGGTCTCAGTGAATAACCCCGGGACCTTTGTATGTATACCATTTTAGTCCTGCTGCTGATGGCGCTTTTTATGCCCTCATAGTCAGGAAGGCCGTTTTCCAGCAGCTCCACCTGCCGGTAGGAAATACCAAGATCCTTCAGGGAGCCGGGTTCCCGGCCGCTTATGCCGATCATCTTAACCAGCGTGTCGTAGGGGGTGCCCTGCACCGCCAGAAGTTCGTCCCCTGGCCTTAAAATACCGAAAAGGCAGAGGGCTATGGCGTGGGTGCCGCTGATAATCTGGCCCCTTACCAGGGAGGATTCGGCCCTGAAAATACCTGCATATAATTCTTCCAGCTTTTCCCTGGCGGAATCGTTATACCCGTAGCCGGTGGAACCCTTAAGGTGAAAATCGGCCACCCCCAGTTTTATAAATTGGTCCAGCACCTTTTTGTGATTGTCGTAAGCTTTTTTTTCCACCTGCCGGCATATATCGGCTATCTCTGTATCCACCTCATCGGCCAGCCTGTCCAGAGTATTTAAGAAAGAAATACCAAACACCTTCCTTGCTTATATGCATTGCTTTCCGGTCAGAATCC